>NZ_NQYG01000164.1:0-207 GCF_002878485.1 Pseudomonas sp. AD21 | reverse complement strand
ATCTGCTCGACGCACGCGACGCTGGCTTCGATCTGTGCGGCAGCGCTGTAATCGAGGGTCAGTTTGACCGGGTGCTGGTAGACGTCACGCAGCTGGGACAGGCTCAGTTGGCCGGGGATCAGGTTCAATGCAGTCATGTTCAGGCTCCTTTAACCGAAGTAATCATTGGCAGGTTCAGGCCCTGCTCCTTGGCGCAGTCGATGGCGA
>NZ_NQYG01000163.1:0-214 GCF_002878485.1 Pseudomonas sp. AD21 | reverse complement strand
GCTGCGCTCCCACCCCCGGATCAATCCCTCCACTCAGCCTTCCGATGGGGCCGGTACGGCAAGATCAAGAGCTGCAGCCGAGCTTGCGCTCATCCTTTTGAGTGGTGAGAAGCATGCGGTCGGCTTTTGCTTTTCTGTAGGCCTTCGCCTGCTCGCGATGGCGGCCTGACAGCCGACCAATCTACCACTGATACACCCAATCCCACTGTGTGCG
>NZ_NQYG01000162.1:0-216 GCF_002878485.1 Pseudomonas sp. AD21 | reverse complement strand
CGTACATGTCCGTCACTGGCGAAAAACAAGGCCTGATCACTGCCGGCGCGTTCACCGCTGACTCCGTTGGCAACACCTACCAGGAAGGTCACGAAGACCAGGTCATGGTTCAGGCGTTCAGCCACGACGTAATCATCCCGCGTGACCCGCAGTCCGGCCAACCAACCGGCCAACGCGTTCACAAGCCAGTTGTGATCACCAAGGTCTACGACAAGG
>NZ_NQYG01000161.1:0-235 GCF_002878485.1 Pseudomonas sp. AD21 | reverse complement strand
GATTGGTCGGCTCGTAGGCCGCCATCGCGAGCAGGCTCACTCCTACAATTGGATTGGGTGTGTTCAGTTGGAGATTGGTCGGCTCCTAGGCCGCCATCGCGAGCAGGCTCACTCCTACAATTGGAATGGGTGTGGTCAGTTGGGGATTGGTCGGCTGTCAGGCCGCCTTCGCTGGCAAGCCAGCTCCCACAATTGAGTTGGGTGCATTCAGTTGGAGATTGGTCGGCTCGTAGGC
>NZ_NQYG01000160.1:0-244 GCF_002878485.1 Pseudomonas sp. AD21 | reverse complement strand
CGAGCAAGCCCGCTCCCACGTTGGTTTTGCATTGCCATCGCAAGAAATGCATCCAGCACCCGATCAAACTCGCCCGTTCTCGACTTCGGTGATCAACACCAGCAATTCGTACGCCTGAACTTCGGCTGCCCGCGCTCGCTGCTCGAAGAAGGCATCGCCCGCATGGAGCACGCCCTGACTAACCACAACTCCTGAACCCACAGCAGATCCCCTGTGGGAGCGGGCTTGCTCGCGAAGGCGGTGT
>NZ_NQYG01000159.1:0-249 GCF_002878485.1 Pseudomonas sp. AD21 | reverse complement strand
GGCTATCGCAACCGCTTTCAGGCCACCCCGTGGGACGTGCCCAACCGCCCGCCATTGCGCCACCCGAAACCGCGCATCCTCGGCAGCCAGAGCGCCGTGGTCACCGGCCCGAAAGGCGAAGAGATTCACTGCGACCAGTACGGCCGGGTCAAAGTCCAGTTTCACTGGGACCGCGAAGGCCAGGCCGACGACAAGACCAGCTGCTGGCTGCGCGTGTCATCCGCCTGGGCCGGTGCCCAGTACGGCGGC
>NZ_NQYG01000016.1:8659-120396 GCF_002878485.1 Pseudomonas sp. AD21 | reverse complement strand
TGCCAGCAGAGTGTGTGTTGTCTGCGAGTCAGCCTTCGCGAGCAAGCCCGCTCCCACAATTGATCTTCGTTGCTTTGAGCATTGAGTTCGCTTAACTGATCAGCATTAGGCTTTTATGCCGGTTTTTTATTGTCTGCAGTCCTGCCGGAACACTCAGAGTGAAGCTTTGACCTGCAAACCAAACACCAGCGCGTTGTCGATGTCCTGCCCTGAAAAGGCGCCCGGTTCGATGATGTATTGCATGTTCGGGCGCAGTGTCAGCCAAGGGGTGGCCTGATAGCCGTAGCCGAGTTCGATCAATTGCTCGCCACTGTCCAGATTCGGAAACTGCGTGCCGTTGGCCAGTGCTGCGTCCTGCTGCACGTCGCGACTGCGCGGGTTCGGCACGGCGCGACCGTAGCCCAAGGCAACGGTGTCACGCGGACGACCTTCGAACGGTTTGTACAGCACCAGGCCAGTGCCGTACCACTTGCTGAACGGCGATGCCGCTTCGCTGGCCACCGAGTACTGGCCGAAGGCGTGCAGGCTGCGGCCTTCGGACGATTGCGAACTCCACACGGCCTGATCGATCAGCAGGTAATGACCGCCACGACCGGAGACTGCTTTGTCGCTGCCGATGCGCTTCACGTCGGAGCTGTCGTAGTAGTAGCCAAGCTTGTACTCGCCCGGCAGTGCGCCCGCGTGCTTGTACACCAGCTCGATCGGCACCACGGTGCCGGTAGTGTGTTTCGGGCCCAGATGCCAGGCACGACTGGAGTTGCCGTTGCTCTCGGGATCGACATTGAATGCGGCCACGCGCAGTTGCCAGGACGGCGACAGGTCGTACTTCACGCGCACGCCCAAGTGGGCGTTGGGGTAGTTGGTCCAGCCGCTGCCGCCGGACATGTTCAGCGGATGGCCGCAGAAACCGGCGTTCATGAAGTTGCAGAGAATGCCGCTGTCGAGGCCGCCGAGGTCGTTGCCCATGGCCATGTAACCCAGTTTCACGTTGAGCGCCGGGGTGAACAGGCTGCGCTCGTAGCTGAGTTCGGTCAGGCGGGTGTAGAGGCCGCCGTAGTTTTCCTGGATCGGCAGACGGTTGCCGACCAGGTCTTCGGAGGCGCTGTTGCCGCGTCGGTCATTGATGGTCAACTGCACCTTGCCGGCGTTGTCCACACCGTACAGTTTGCTCAGGTCGAACTGCGCGCCGAGCTTGATGTTCTGCGAGTAGCGCGCCGAACGGTGCAGGCCGCCGTCAGCGTTGTAGGCCATTTCACCGGTGTAATCGCCGGTGAACCTGATGCCGTCAGCGTCCATCTGGTGACGCAGGCCGCCCCAGTCGCCGGTCAGGGTGTTGCGGGTCAGCAAGTTCGAATCGGTGTCGGCGAAGGCGGGCAGGGCGGCGCTGCAGGTCAGGCCCAACAGCACACCGTTGACCCAGCCGGATTGAGTAAAACGAAACATGGAGATCTTCCTGCGCAAGTCTTTAGCGATATCGCAAAGCGGCGCGGCACCCTCAGGTGCCGCGCTCAAAGGGAAGTGCCCGTTGTTCAAACGGGCACTGCGGCTTACGGCAAGGCGTAGGCCATCACGTAGTCGCCGCGGTCGGTCGACTGGCGTGCACCGCCGGCGGTGACGACGATGTACTGCTTGCCGGTCTTCGGCGAAACGTAGGTCATCGGGCCGCCCTGACTGCCGACTGGCAGACGCGCTTTCCACACTTCTTCACCGTTGCCGCTGTTGAAGGCGCGCAGGTAGAAGTCTTGAGTGCCGGCGATGAAGATCAGGCCACCTTGAGTCGACAGGGTGCCGCCGAGGGTCGGCAGACCGATCTTGATCGGCAGGTGCATGCGGATGCCCAGCGGACCGGTGTCTTCAACGGTGCCGACCGGAACCTGCCAGGCGATTTTCTGGGTCTTCATGTCGATGGCGGTCAGGGTGCCGAACGGCGGTGCCTGGCAAGGAATGCCGGCAACCGACAGGAAGCGGTTTTTGTTCACCGCATACGGCGTGCCTTTGAGCGGAACGGCACCCATGCCGGTGTTCAGTGCTTCACCACCGGAAGAGGCCTGAGCCTTGTTCTGCGACGGGATCATCTGAATCCACAGACCCAGGCGCATGTCGTTGACGAAGATGAAACCGTGCACCGGGTCAGTGGAGAGGCTACCCCAGTTCATGCCGCCCAGCGAACCCGGGAAGCTCAGCGATTTGTCGGTCCCCGGCGCGGTGTACAGGCCGTCATAACGCATCGATTTGAAATCGATCCGGCACAGCAACTGGTCGTACGGCGTCGCCCCCCACATGTCGGATTCGGTCAGGTGCTGCGCACCGATCTGCGGCATGCCCAGCGATTTCGGCTGGGTTGGCGAGTAGGGTTCGTTCGGGATGTTCGCGGCTTTGACCGGTACTTCTTTAACGTCGGTCAGTGGCTCGCCGGTGGCACGATCCAATACATAGATCTGCCCGGCCTTGGTGCCGATGACCAGCGCCGGTACGGTTTTGCCGTCCTTGTCGAAGTCGATCAGGCTCGGCTGCATCGGCAGGTCGAAGTCCCAGAGGTCGTTGTGCACGGTCTGAAACACCCAACGCTCATCACCGGTGGTGGCGTCCAGCGCGAGGATCGAGGCGCCGTAGGTGTGATCGAGTTTGCTGCGCTCGACACCATAGATGTCGGTGGACGAACTGCCCATCGGCAGGAACACGGTGTTGGTCGCCGGGTCGTAGGACATCGGCGCCCAGCTGTTCGGCGTGCTGCGCACATAAGTGCTGCCGTCGGCTGGAGCCTTTTTGTCCTGCGGGTTGCCCGGGTCGAATGCCCAACGCATGGTGCCGGTGATCACGTCGAAACCACGAATCACGCCGCCCGGCATGTCGGTTTGCACGTTGTCAGCCACACGACCGCCAACCACCACAGTGGTGCCGGCCATCAGCGGAGCGGAAGAGAGCTGGTAGTAGCTGTCCGGGACTTCACCCAGACCGGCCTTCAGATCAATCTGGCCGTTGGTGCCGAAACCCTGGCAGAACTCGCCAGTGTCCGCGTCTACGGCGATCAGGCGCGCGTCGATGGTGTTGGTCAGCAGACGGCGCTGGCAATTGGCGGCCGGCGCAGGCTTGGCTTCGATGATGCTCGAATTGTTCGGCTGAGCGATGGCCTTGGTGGCATCGAAATAGGCCATGCCACGGCAACGCTGCCAGACTTTCGACTGGGCGTTGATCGCGTTCTTCCACAGCTCTTTGCCGGTGTCGGCATCCAGCGCGATCAGGTTGTTGTGCGGGGTGCAGATGAACACCTTGTTGCCGATCTGCAGCGGGGTGAGCTGGTCTTCAGCACCGTTGCCATCGCTCTCGGCGACGTCGCCGGTGTGGTAGGTCCACGCCACTTTCAACTTGTCGACGTTGTTGCGGTTGATCTGGTCCAACGCAGCGAAGCGGCTACCGCCCTCGGTATTACCGTAGTGCGCCCAGTCCTTTTGCGCGTTGGCCGGCTCGACGGGCGTCAGGCCCGGGCCAGTGCCGGTAGCAGCGACAGTCGGGTGCGCGATGAACATGTTGCCCGCAGCCACGGCCAGCGCCACCGCCAATACAGCGGCAACGCCATAGGCACCGCGACCTGGTACGCCACCGTTGGCACGCTTGAGCAGCGGATAGACCAGCGTCACCGCCAGGCCCACGGCGCTGAACATGAACAGACGCGAGAACACCGGCCAGAACACCAGCCCGGCATCACTGACTGCCCATATCGCCGTGCCCACCAGGAATGCGGCGAACAACCACGCACCGGTGGTTTTGAAGCGAGCGATCAGCAGACCGGAAACGGTCATGACCAGCCCACCCACCAGGAAGTACCAGGACCCTCCCAGGCTGACCAATTTCACGCCACCAGCAGCAAGTGCCAAGCCGAGGAGGGCGATGATCACGCCCAGCCCGACCAGAATGAATTTTGATATGCCTGAGAGGCGTTGACTCTGCTTCACGTTGAATGTCCCGTTGAAATGAGGCGTGCATTATATAGATAGGTAACTACCTAGTTAAATCACTAATTCAGCCTGAAGCATAGTTCGCCGATGAATCACCCGCCAAACGGGCGCGGAGCGCTCTTCAAGGGCGTGCGAGGCCTTCCGAAATAAGATTCAGAAGGTGTTTTGTGTCAGAAAAAATGTGATTTATGACAGCTGATGGTCCGCGCCATGGTGACTGCGCAGCATCGAGAAATTCAACGCCGCAGCGACACACAGCCAGGCCAGATAAGGAAACAGCAGCAACCGGGTAATCACATGTCCGACACACTCTTGGTTTTTTAAACGCCAACTGGTAGCGTGCCGCACCTCGCTGTATTGCCCGATTCCTTTCGTCATCGTTGCCCGTCCAGGGCAGACGCGCGCGGATAAACGCTGCCCCACACAAGGGCGCGGCGCAGGACGCATCGGGCGATGCACAGTCATTCGCAAATGGAGTTGAAAAATGACGCAAAACAGCACCGTGCTGTCCGGCATCCAGCTGGATCAGTTCATGGATCGTCTTGAAGTCGAGCATCAGGAACACGGTGCCGACTACCTGTTGGGCCAACTGCGCGCACAGCCGCTCAAGGCGGCTTCGCTGGAGTCGATCGGACGTCTGCACGCGCTGTGGGTCAACGTCGGTGACGCTGACGCGGCCAAGGCGGTACTGGCCGACGACGGCCAGGCACTGATCGAAGTGACGCCTGAAGACGCGCGCAACGAACTCAAACTCAACCTGCTGATCTCCCAACTGCGACTGGGCAACTACCTCAAAGACGAGCAGGGCCTTTTGCAGGCGCTCGACACCCTGCAGCAATTGACCAGCGAGCCGCTGCCGTTCGACATCGAGCACTACCGTCGCGACCGCATTTTCGACGATCTGCAACACACCACCCTCGACGTCGCCCTCAAGGCCATCGAGGTGCGTCACACCCTGGCCCTGATCAACCCGGGGCGTCATGCCCTGAGGGCTTGGGACGCTGCCGATCAACACCGCCGCCGGGCCCGGGTGCTGGCCGCCCACGAACGCAACGAAGAAGCTCGCGAAGCCGCGTTGGCGGCAATTGCCGCGTTACGCACCGCAGGCGAAGATCAGGATGTCGATGCTAACGACTGGCTGTGGCTGGGCGATGCGCTGATCGAAATCCTGCCGTTGCGCTTGGCGATGTTCGAGCAACCTGTCGTGCATCTGATCACCGATTTGTCGCTGCCGCAGCGCCGGGAATGGGAAGTGCGCCTGGCGCGTCTGGCCGCCCGCTCACTGCAGGCCCAGGGCGACCTGGCCGGTGCCTTGAAAATCTGTGAAGTGGCGGCCCTGAGCCTGGAGTCTGGCGGTGGTGACAACTTCGTTGAGTTCCATTTGCCCTGGCTGCTTGAGAACGGCCAGATCGAGGAGGCCGGGCAACGCGCGTTCATGGAAATCTATGAAATGCGCGGCCATATGTGGCCGGGGATAGCGTTCTGGGTACACGATCGTCTGCTCGATGCCGAGGAGCAATCCGCGTGGTGGCCGTTGTGCGTGATGCGTGCCTGCGATGATCAAGCGGTGCTGGAGCGGTTCACATCCGGCTTGCCGTGGCGCGATGAGTCGACGCCATCCCTGGGCCCGCTGCTCGATGCACTGGATGCCGCGCGCGATGATCTTGAGCAAATCGACAACGTCTTCACCGAGGCCCTTGCAGAGGCCCGGCGCCGCGCACCGAATCACCCGTGGATCACCCGACTGGTGGCGGTGCGTGAACGCCTGGCCGGGCGCATCGATGGCAATACCGAACTGGCGATGCTGCGCGAGGCCATCACGGCCGGCAATATGCAGGACAACCGCAGTGCCTTCAGCCTGATCAGTGCTCATGCCAGCGTGTTCGGCATCGCTGATGCCCTGCGCCAACCGCAGTTGCCACTGGCCAGTGGCATGTACTATTACCAGTTTGCGAACGCTCTCGAGGACCTGGTCGAAGCGCATCTCGAAGGGCTTTCGAGCGAGGAGGCAGAACCGACCTGGTGGCTGCTGCGCGAAGTACAAAAGGTCGCCTACGAACAAGGCCAGGCCTGCATGGAGCAATGCTTCGCCAACGGTCGCGGGCACCGTTTCGATGCCTGCGCGCACCAGTACTCGATGTTGTGCAACGACCTGGCGATCAATTACCGCTGCTACTACAACCTGTATGAGCAGGCCCTTGAGTTGCATCACCGCGGCATTGCTGCCAGTTCGTTCGCCGAGCATTATCAGGGCATCCTGAACAACCGTATTCAACTGGAGGATGACCCGGGCATCGCCGAAGCCGCCGAGCAACTCTGGCACTACGCAGCCGACCATGGCTACAGCCGCTTCGACCCGGAAGAAGACCTGTTTGCGGTCACCCGCGCGCTGTTCCGCCAGGATCGCGAACGCGAAATTCTGATCTGGCTGGAGCGCATTCTCAAATGGCAGGAAGAGCGTGGAATCAGCGACAAAGAGCTTGGGTACTCGCCGTTGTTCTCACGGGTGAAAATTATTCTGTTCCTGTCGTACAACTTGCCGGAGGCGGCCGCCAGTCTCTGGCAGCGTTACGCTCCATACTTCGATGAAAGCGACGAACCCTCGCTGCTGGGTTGCTCCGGCGATGCGCTCAAGAGCCTCGGGCGCAAGGAAGAGGCTCTGGACTATTACCAGCGCGCCATCCTGCGCAGTGATCCTGACAACGACCTTGACCAGCGCAACAATGAAGTCTTCCGCCAGAGCATCGCCGGGTTGCAGGGTTCGGCAAAACCGGCCGGCAAGGCCTGGTGGCAGATATGGAAGTGACAGCGCCGCTGCGCCAGTCTGGTTACGCCCCGCGCAACGCCCTCAATGCCGATCAACTCAAGCGCGGCATTGCCGAGCGCAGTAAAGCCCGCGGTGACACACCAGAGGTGAGCAAATGGTTGCTCAATCATTTCTACCGTCATCTGGTCGGCAACTTCGAGCCTGCGCGGCGGATCCTGACTCTGGAGCAGGCGGTCGAGGCACTGGGTGCTGAGCCGCCGTCATGGGTGGCCAGGCATTTGAGCGACACCGGCAAAGATTCGCAGCAGGCGCTTGCGCCGTTGGTCTGGCTCGATTCACAGCAGGCGCCACTGTTGGCCCAGGAAACCTTGCTGGTGGAGTTCCTGACCTCGCGTCAGGGCACGGCGCTGGCCGGCAAGCTCGACCGTATCAACTGCCCGCAGGCGCTGGCATTGTGGAAAAAGGAACACGCGCAGATGGCTGCGCGGGTCGAGCAGGGCTGGCGCCAGAGTCAACCCGAAGCCCTGCTCACGCGGGTGACCACCACTGAGCACGTCTTGCAGGAACTGCGTCCCGAGAGTGCTTTGCTGCGTGAGGAAATGGCCTTTGAAAGCTACGTGATGCGCCATTGCCTTGGCCAGTTTGCTGATCGCCGCGCCTTGACCGGCGGCTACGGCGAACGCTATGCCGAAGCAGTGGAGCAGGGGCAGATGCGCGTGTTCAGTTTCCGCGATGGCCAGGGCCAGCCACACATCACCATCAGCCTGATCGTCCACGCCGACGGCACCTTGACCGTCGAGCAGGTCAAGGGCAAGCAGAACCGGCCACCGGTCGAGCGTTACTACCAGGACCTGCTGCAGTGCCTGAACGCTCTGGGCACCGATCAGCAGACGCCAGACGACTGCATCGCCATCGGCATTGTGCGCACCGAAGCCGGCTGGATGCGCATCGAAGAGGTCAGTGATCCGACTGCCCAGACTCGCCTGGTGGCCCGTTATCCGCAGCTGTACGAGCGCCTTGATGCGCCTTCGGCGATGGTCGAATGGCTGGTGGCCGGGCGTCAGCCGCAGCAGTTCTTGCAAGTTGCTCCGCAAGCGGTGTCGGTCAAGTACGCCATCCGGCATATTTTCAGCAACCGCATGGAGCGTCAGCCTGGTGACCCGCTGTACCTGACCGAAGGTGTGCCGTGGCCTGACATGGCTGCGCCCCAGGCCGAGGAAATCCAGGCGTGGCAGGCCCGGGCAAGGTAGGGAGAACCGCATGTTTTTACTCATCACAGTTATTGTTTCAGCGTGGTTGTTGTGGCGAGCATTCCAGCCACGCGGCCCGCGGTTGTTCAGCCAGCGCAAGCACTGGTCGCTGCTGCTGGCCAGGCCCATGGCCGATGCAATGCAAGTCGAGGGGTTCTACTCGCCGGCGTGCGATCACTTCACCGAGCAAGCGCAAAAAATCATGCGCACAGCGTTGCTGCACCAGGCCGGGATACGCAGCAATTGCAATGACGAGGCGGTGCGGTCGCACTTCAGTGCGACCCTTGAACAGCAATGGTACCGCCTCGACCTGCAGGCGCTGACGGCCAATGATGAGCCGCGTGCGGCCATGGCTTTTGCCTGCGCGCGGGTAGCGTTTCTGGTCCGTTGTGCGCTACTGATGCGTTGGATCGAGCCTGATCTCGCCTGGCTGGTGCTGCTGCTTAATGCACAGCGAGCGCAGGACTGCTTCGACAGTTGGGAGGATTTCGGCACAGCCTATAAGTCAGGGCGCGAACAGTGGGTTGCAGCGTTTCGCGTCGACTCGCTGGGTAAAGCGTTCCCCGAGCAGCATCTTCGCCAGTTGCTGGCCCCCGGCAGCGGTGCCTGGGCCGACACTTCCTGGCATACGCCAGCAGCGTTGAACCCGGTTCTGTCGCGGTAGTGTATCGACTTCGCGGCCTTGTTCGCGGCGCTGGAGCAGCGCGGTTACTTGTTTGAGTACAGAAGGGCCCCCTCGCGGGCTCTCTTTGTATTTCATTCACGAGGTGCGGTTGAAGACGGTCAGCAAATCGAAAGTAATCGGCAGCGCTATCAGCGAACCAACCCATTCTCATAAAGATGTTCTGACCACCAATGGACAATCCACTGGCTGGGCTCCCGATACGTCGAGGGACTCGATCAGGTGCCGTACAGCCTTGCGACCGATCTCGTAGTACGGCAGTTGCACCGTGGTCAGCGGCGGAATGAACAGCTGCGCAATACCGATCATGTTGTCATAGCCGAGCACGGCGACATCATCGGGGATTTTCAGGCCACGGCTCAGCAACAGCTGATAGGCACAAAAGGCAATGCGGTCGTTGCCACAGATCAGAATGTCGAATTGGGGTCGGCCATCAATGGTGTGTCGGTCGAGGACAGCGGCTGTTTCACAATAGGCATCATGATCGGAAAGGTCGTATTGCAGGAGCGCGTCAGGTGCCAGTCCGAATGCCTGACAGGCACGCAGCAGGCCTTTTTGTCGCAGCCCCCAGGCCAGGCTTTGTTTTGGCAGGTTGATACACAGAGGACGCTTATAGCCGAGGCTCAACGCGTGGTGGACGGCCCGATACTGGCCCATTTCGTCGTCGGGCACATAGCTGACGAGACGGCTGTCATCGGCCACGCAATTGGCGAGCACCAGGGGTTTGCTCTTCAATCGCTCGGGAATGCACACCTGGCGAAACCCCATGGCGCTGAAGATCAACCCGTCCGGACGGTGCGACAGCATCAGGTCGATGTTCTGGTCGGTGGGCGGGTTGCTTAACAGGTTGAGGATAAAGACATTCCAGCCTGCTTGCTGCGCGGTCTGTTCGATGGACAGCAGCAACTCGACCGCGAATGGTGTGGTCGCGGTGTCCAGCGCGAACACACCGATGGTTCGCGACTGGAGGTTGTCGCCGCGCATCTTGCGCGCTGACAGGCTCGGTACGAATTGCAGTTCATCAATGGCTCGACGCACCCGCAGAAGGGTTTCGGGGCTCAGTTTTTCCGGGTTGTTGAGCGCTCGAGAAACCGTCATCAGGGACACGCCGGCCAGCTGTGCAACGTCTTTCACTGAAGTCATGCGAGGCAAGGCCGGTCAGGTTGACGCAGAATCATGACACAGAGCCCGGGCTTCTCGCGACTTGAATGACGCCACTCATAGCCAGCCAGAACCGAGCGGCCATGCCTTGGGAATCGAGACACGCCCGCCACTCCCGCTGGCAAACAGCTTCACCCCCAGACTGTCGGGCCGCGGGTAGAGGCGACTGCTGAGGCTGAAACGCCCGTTTTCGTCGAACACCTCGATGGACGAGCGATCAAGGAACACACGCAGTTCCAGCCGCTCTTGTGTCGGGTCTATCGCCACGCTGCGCTGGCCGCTGACTTGCGCACCCGAGTGGCTGCGGTCAAGCACCAGGCGCTGCAGTGATGGATCATAGTAGAGCAGGGTTTCTTCACGGCCATCATCGCTGCAACGCAAGGCGATCCCCAAGTCCCCGGTGCAGCCGAGCAGATCCAGATGCACATGGATTTCGAGCATGTCGCCTTTCACGTCTGGCACCCACCGGGTGCCGGACTCATCCCACCAAGCCGTGCCCGGCAATGGCGCCTTGCGCAAAGCGGTGAGCTCCCGTGCCGGATACACGCAAAGGCGATCGGCACACAGCTCAAGTTCGCGCGGCAAACCGAGCATGCCGCACCAGTGGTGGGCCTGGCTCGGCATCGGGCTTTCCCACATGTCGAGCCAAGCCCACACAAGGCGCCGACCATCAGCGGCTTGTAGCGTTTGCGCGGCATAGAAGTCGTGGCCGTTATCCAGTTCGATAAAAGGCCCGCCAGTGAAGTGCCATTTGCTATCGAGTTCGCCCACTCGATAACCGGTCTGGTACTTGTTGAGCCGGTCGTAACCTTCGGCTTGCATGCCCTGGGGAGAGTACAGCAGTACATCGCGTCCATTCAGGCGGAACAGATCCGGGCATTCCCACATATAACCATCGCCCGCGTTGCCGCTGGACACATAGTCAAGGAACTCCCAAGCGTGCAGATCGGTGGAGCGGTACAACGGCAGCAGCGGCACATCGCCCAGACGTGCGCCGGCAATCAGGTACCAACAGTCATCCTCCTGCCATACCTTGGGGTCACGAAAGTGCATGATGGTGTCTTGCGGCGCGGTGTCGATGACGGCGCCATGTTTGACGAACCGGATGCCATCGGTACTGGTTGCCAGGCACTGGACTTGACGGATGAAGCGCTCGTCACCCACTTCCCCCAGCCAGGTGTGCCCGGTGTAGATCAGCGCCAGGGTATCGCCACACACCACGGCGCTGCCGGAAAAACAACCGTCACGGTCGTAGTCATCGCCGGGTGCCAGCGCAATGGGCAGGTGCTGCCAATGAACCAGATCGGCACTCTTGGCATGCCCCCAATACATCGGGCCCCATTTCGCGTCGAAGGGGTAATGCTGATAGAACACGTGGTATTCGCCACGAAAGTACACGACCCCGTTAGGGTCGTTCATCCAGCCTGCCGGCGGAGAAATGTGATACCCGGGCCGATAATCCTGGATAACGCGCGACTGACTGTCACTCAGCGCACGCTGCGCAAGGTCAAGGGACGAAGACATTGGATTGCTCAGGGTTTTCAAAGACAAGGTCATAGGGCGCGTGCTCGTACCGGGCGCAGAGAAGCGCCATCCGGCAGGGTTTCAATGGCTTGTGGATGGCGCTTCAAGGCGGCGCCGTCGGCGTCGAACAGGTGCAGGTTGTCGATGTCCAGTTGTAGTTCGACCCGATCGCCCACCTGCCAACCGGCGCTGACCTCACAACGACAGGTCAACGGCTCGTCCTGCCCGGTATCCAGGTGCACATAGGTTTCGCTGCCCAGGTATTCGACCCCGGTCACGACAACGCCGGCGGTTCCATCCGCCGCCTTGAGGGAGACATGCTCCGGACGAATCCCCAGGCTCAACTGCGCGCCTGCCGCCAGGTTCGAGCTGTCGAAGGGCAGGGTGGTCATCCCTAAAACGGGAGTGTCGACCTGGCTGGTTTCGCCCAGGGCATGCAGGCGTGCCGGTAGAAAGTTCATTCTGGGCGAACCGAGAAAACCGGCGACAAAGCGGCTGGCCGGACGCTCATAGAGTTCGCGGGGTGAACCGACCTGTTCTACGTGACCGCCATTGAGCACGACAATTTTGTCGGCCAGGGTCATCGCTTCCACTTGATCGTGGGTGACGTAGATCATGGTCGAGCTCAGTCGGTCATGCAGCCGGGCGATTTCGTTGCGCATCTGCACCCGCAAGGATGCATCAAGGTTGGAAAGCGGCTCATCGAACAACAAAATGTCCGGTTCCCGCGCCATGGCTCTGCCCATGGCCACACGCTGACGCTGCCCTCCAGACAGTTCTTTCGGTTTGCGTTGCAGGAGTTTGTCCAATTGCAGGATTTGCGCAGTTTTCAGCACGCGCTCGCGCAGGCTGCTCTTTTCAGTCTTGGCCAGCTTGAGACCAAAACTGATGTTTTCGTAGACGCTCATGTGCGGGTACAGCGCATAAGACTGAAACACCATGCCGACGCCACGCTCGCGCGGCTCCAGGTCGTTGACCCGTCGCCCGTCAATCAGCAGCTCGCCGGCGCAGATCGAATCCAGCCCGGCGATCAGCCGTAGCAGGGTCGATTTTCCGCAGCCCGAAGGGCCGACGAACACCACGAACTCACCCGCAGCGATTTCCAGGTTGATGTCGCGAAGAATCCGCGCGCCACCCAATTGTTTGTTCACGTTGTCCAGTTTCAATTTGATCACGATGCTGTTCCTTGTCTTTGTTGGGCATCAACCCTTTAACGCGCCGGCAGTGAGACCGGAAACGATTCGGCGCTGGAAGATCAGCACCAGAATCACCAGTGGGACGGTGACCAGCACCGATGCAGCCATCAACAATCCCCAAGGCAACTCATGGGGGCTGCCGCCGGAAATCAAGGCGATGGCGACCGGCACCGTGCGTTGGGTGTCGGTGAGGGTGAAGGTCAGGGCAAACAGGAACTCGTTCCACGCCGCGATGAAGGCCAATAAGCCAGTGGTGACCAGTGCAGGCCAGAGCAGCGGCAACAGCACGCGGGTCAGCGTGACCCAGGGTGAAGCGCCATCCATGATTGCCGCTTCCTCCAGTTCATGGGGCAGTTGCCCCATGAACGTGGTCAGCACCCAGACGGTGAAGGGCAGGGTGAAAATCGTGTAGCTCAGGATCAACGCCCAGGACGTGTTGTACAGACCCAGGGCGCGGATCACCTCGAACAGCCCCGACAGCACCGCGACCTGGGGAAACATCGACACGCCAAGGACCATCATCAACACCGTGCCACGTCCACGGAATTTCACTCGGCCCAAGGCATAGGCGGCGGTCAGGCTGAGGAACAGCGCCAGTGTCACTACACACAGTGCGACCACCAGCGAATTACCAATCGCCCGCAGGAATGAGGCTTGGTGGAGTACCGCCGCATAATTGGAGAAGTCGGGGTTTTCGATCCAGTAGCTCACCTCGAACAAGGCGCTGGACGGCTTCAGCGACGTGACGATGGCGTAGTAGAAAGGGAACACCGCATACAGCAGCAAAATCCCGATCAGACACCAGAACCCGAGGCGCAACAGGGTTTTTTTCAGCAGGCGCGGGCTCATGAGCGGACCTCCAGTTGACGGCGTCCGAGGTAGAGATAAAGCATGGCGATCACTGCCACCACCAGAAACAACAGCGTCGAAGCCGCGCTGCCGTAACCGACGTCCTGGAACTCCACCAGGTGCTGGCGGGCATACACCGACATACTCATGGTGCTCGACGAATTCGAGGTCAGCACATAGATAACGTCGAATACCCGCAGCGAGTCGAGGATGCGGAAGATCGCCGCCACCAGCAGTGCAGGCATCAACAGAGGAAGCGTGACACGCCAGAACACTTTCAGCGGATGAATGCCATCGACCCTTGCGGCTTCGTAGCAATCGCTCGGCAACATCTGCAAGGCCGCCAGCATCAGCAGCGTGACAAAAGGCACGGTCTTCCAGACGTCAACGATGATCACCGCCCACATCGACAGATCGGCGTCTGCCGTCCAGGCCAGGGGCGCGTCAATCAGACCGAGGCTCAGCATCAGGTGATTGATGATGCCGAACTGGTCGTTAAGCATCCATGACCAGATCTTCGCCGAGACAATGGTCGGAATCGCCCACGGAATCAGAATCAACGCACGTACCAGAGAGCGGCCGGTGAACTTGATGTTCAGCAGCAACGCCACCAGCAGCCCCAATACGACTTCCAGTCCCACCGACACTACGGTGAAATGCAAGGTGTTGCGCACAGCGTTCCACCATTGTGGATCGACGAGGATGCCCGACCAGCTGGAACCGTTGTGGAACAGATAATTGCTCAAGCCTATGAACGTTCCACCACCGGTGTCAGCCAGGTTGGCGTCGGTCAGGCTGAACCAGAATGTGCGCAGTAGCGGCCAGGCGGCCACTAGCGCCAGACACAGCAGCATCGGTGTCAGAAACAACCAGGCAGCACGCACGCGGCGGCGTTGTACGGGCGTTTCCCTGGTGAGCAGAAGCTCGTCAAAGGGGGCATGGGTAGTAGAGACAGACACGGTGGTTTCCTTCCTTGTGGCTTACCAGTTCTGGCGTTTGATGCGCGTGAGTTCGCTTTCCAGTTCGGCCAGCGCCTGATCGACGGGCAACTCGCCCGCCAGCACGCCATGCACTCGATCGAAGAACGCATTGGAGACTCGTGGATAGCGATCGGCGGTGATTGAGGCCGGGCGCATGACCCCATCGTTGAGAATGCTGTGCAGCTGAGCGTAATAAGGCATGGCCGCGAGCAACTCGGGATCTTGATACAGCGACTCGATCACCGGGTTATAGGCGCCTATCAGGGCACGATGTTTTTGCTCTTGGGCACTGGTCAGATAGCTCACCAGTTCGGCGGCAAGTTTGGGATGTGCGCTGTAGCGCGATACCGCAAGGCCCCAACCACCGAGGGTGGAGGCATGGTCGCCGGTCTCGCCGCCGCGGGGCAGGGGAGCTACCCCGACTTTGTCTTTTACGGCACTGTCCTGGCTTTGCACCAGGGCCCAGACATAAGGCCAGTTGCGCATGAACAGCGCATTACCCGACTGGAATACGCCACGGCCTTCTTCCTCGGTGTAATTGAGCACGCCACGCGGGGAGATGTCTCCCACCCAGCTTTTCGCCAACGTCAAAGCCGCTCTTGAGGCCTGACTGTTGACCACGATGTCTCCGCGTTGATTGATCAGCCCGCCTTCCGGTTGGCTGCTGATCCACTCCAGCGCATTACATGTCAGCCCTTCGTAAGCGCGTCCCTGAAAGATGTAACCCCACGCATTGGCGTTCCCTGCGTTGCGTTCAGCCTGTTGAACATCCCTGGCGGTAGCGGTCATTTCCTCCCACGTCTGGGGAACCTGCTTGTTGTATTTCTCGAGCAGGTCTTTGCGGTAATACAGCAGGCCCGAGTCGGTGAACCACGGCATCGTCACCAGCCGTCCGTTGACCGTGGCGTTATCGACCTGTGCCTGGAAGTAGCCTTGAGTCGCGTTGGCTGGAAGCGCCTCACGCAGATCCAGCAGATGTTTGGCCAGCATCCCCGGCCACACCATATCGATCTGAATGATGTCGATGTCGGTGGACTGCGCACTGAGGATCTGCTGGTAGAACGACAACCTTTCGGTCGCCGAGTTAGGCGTGGAAACCACCTCGACGTTGTTGCCAGTCTGTTTCGACCATCTCTCGACGGCCTCCTTGCACAGTTGCAACTCTGCACCCACCGCACCGCAGGAGATCGTCAGATCGGCTGCGCTCGAGACGGATGGGAGTCCGGCACAGAGGGTGATTAATGCGGCTGGCAGGAGCGATTTCAGATGTTTCATCAAGCATCCTTTATTTTTGTTTTTAGAAAAGTTAACGTTAACATCGCCAAATGTAGCAGCGTATTTGCGATGAGGCACCCTTTTTTTAATCGATTGTGACAACTCGCCACTCACGAAAAAAAGGGCAGATGGCGTAACCAAACAATAAAAACAAAACAGGAAATTCACATGCAGAAAGGAACAAGCTGGCTACTTGCAGGTGTGCTGGGCACATCGGCGGTGACCTCTCAGGCCGCGACTCTGGAAGAGCGCATGGCCGCGTTTGAAGCCCGCACCAGCGCAGCAGAAAGGCGTGCAGCCGCAGCCGAACAGCAAACCCAGGCACTTGCCAGGGAATTGCAGCAACTCAAACTCGCCACTCCCGCCTTACAGCCCGCCGCGTCCACTGCGCCAGTCACTTCGGCGCCGGCCCTGGATACCCGAGTGGCAAAACTCGAAGCCCGTCAGCAAAGCCTGGAGAAAGAGAGCAATACCGGACACCTCACTGACGGGTTCAGCTTCAACGGCTATGCCCGCTCAGGATTGCTGATCGACGAGGGGCTGGGGGGTGGCCGTGGCGGCCCTTATACAACGCCGGCCGGTTCGGTGGGCGGGGCAGTCGGGCGACTTGGTAACGAAGACGACACCTACATGCGCATAGACCTGTCGAAAGAAATCTATGCGCAAAACGGCACCCGCTCCAAATTCACGGTCTCCATCGCCGACGGTGTGGAAAGTTCCAACGACTGGACGGCGGACGAAAGCAAACTGAACGTACGCCAGGTATTCACAACGCTCGACCATGTCGCTGCGTTCAAAGGGAACTCAGTGTTCGAGAACTCCACGCTGTGGGCAGGCAAGCGCTTCGACAGAGATAATTTCGATATCCACTGGCTGGACTCGGACGTCGTTTACCTGGCCGGCACCGGCGGCGGAATTTACGATGTGCAGATGAGCAAGAATTGGCGCTCGAACTACTCCTTGATTGGGCGCAGCTACGGGGATTTCAGTCAAAGCGGTATTAATGCCGACGTGGAGAGCTACATCCTGACCTCCAACCAGTTCTTCAACGATGGCCAGTGGCAGTGGATGTACAACGCCATCGGCGCCAAGAAAAACGATTTCGCTACGCGCACCAATAAAGCCGGTTTGACGCCTGCGAATTCCGGCTTGCACAGCATGCTGGCCAACCATCAGAAAAACTTTTTCGGCAGGGAAGGCTTCTTCAAAACGGCGCTGCTCTATGGGCAAGGTCTGGGGGCAGAGGTCAAGAACGTCGGCTCGGACGGGGAACTGATTGACGACGCCCGCGCGCTGCGTCTTGCACTTTACGGTGAGACCCCGCTTGCGCCTGACTGGCGTATCGGGCCCAGCTTGCTGGCCGAGCAAAGCAAGGATAGATACGTCAAGGGTGACGACTACCGCTGGCTGACCCTGAACGTGCGATTGGCTAACAAAATCAACAGCAACTTCGAAATGGCCTACGAAATGAGCTGGCAAACCATGAATCTCGATCCCAAGGGCTATCTGCAGCGTAATGCGGTCGACGGTAACTTCTGGAAATTCACGGTCGCCCCGACATTCAAACTTGACGTCGCAGATCTTCTCACGCGTCCCGAGTTGCGAGTGTTCGCAAGCTTCATGAACTGGTCTTCGGACCTGGACAGATTCAGTACCACGGATTCCTTCGGCATGACCGACTTCCACGCTGGAGGTGTCTGGCAATACGGCATTCAGATGGAAACCTGGTTTTAATATTTGAACGCGTTCGGCCAACACGTCCTGAGCACACCTGTTGGCTGTTGTCGCAAACAGAGATGTCGGCTGCAGCCATCCACTTTGAGGTTGGCTATAAATTGATGGCTCAAAACGAAGAGCAGCCGCTTTGGGATGCGTCGTTCAAGCCATCAGTGTTACTCGCTCTGTGATTCGAGGGCTTTGGGCGGTAAGGACGTCGCAGTTTGGGGTTGTGCCCGGGGGCGTATTACCCAATCCTTGATGGAATCGGGCACGGCTGGACGTTCAGGGCATTCACCGATCAGTGCAAATATTCGGGCAGGCTCAACAGTTTTGCGCGAGCGGTCGATCAAGAGTGCCTTGACGTTGGCCACTGCCGACACCTTCGATCCAAGCATGAAGACATGCTGGAAGTAAAACCATTTTTCATCCCAGTAAAGAAGTTCGGTTTTAACTTCAAACCGTTGAAAAAGTTTTATCGACTTTCTGTATTCAATATCCACGTTGCCTACCAGAGGCATCCAGCCGTTTTTCAGAATCCCCCCAAGCGTGCCGACAGACCACAGGAAATGCAGCCTGCCGAGATCTGCAAGTGATAGGAAACGCCCGTTATTAATGTGCATGTTCAAATCGATATCGAGCGGTGCGGCGGTGAATTTAATGGTTGTCGCGCTCCTGAAATTGGCAGGTTTGCGCCATCGCATTACAGCACCCGCCAACGACATGATGAATAATCTGAAAAACAGGTTCATGGGTTAACGGCCTCGGCGGATCGTGAGAAGTTTTCGTTGTAGAGTGATTTCATTTTCGCTCGATCAATCTTTCCACTGGTCGTTTTGAACAGCTGCCCGGCAGCAATGATATCGATACTCGCGATGTGGATTCCCAGTTCGTCATTGATCTTTCTGCGAACGATTTTAGTCAGATTGTCTGGGTCACTGCCTTTTGCCGGAACGATGAGTAACGCGCACTCTTCGCTGTCCGATCCGATCTGCGCAACGGCCACAACGCCTCGAACGCCATCGACTTCAGAGGTATAACTTTCAATGTCATTGGCGAAGTAATTGGCGCCGTTGATAATGATGACTTCCTTACTTCGCCCCACGACATATAACTGCTCCTCAAGCAAGAAGCCTATATCGCCAGTCAAGAACCAGCCATTTTCAAGCATCGCCGTGGTGTTTTTCTGATCGTTGTCATATGCGCTGCATACAGAGTGGCCTTTCAGCGCAATTTCACCCAGCAGGAGCGGGGTATTCATAAACTGCAGGTTGTCGGCACGAATGCTAACTTCTACATGGCGAATGGGCTTCCCGCACGAGACGATCTCTTTGTTTCCGGGGGCATCGTTGTCTGTCCGCACAACCAGACCTTTGTTCAAGGCCTCACGGTCGACATAGATACTTTGCATGCCTGCGCCTACGGCGCTGAACGTTGCCCCGAGCGTCGCTTCGGCCATTCCATACAGAGGCATGATCGAATCTGCAGAGAAGCCGTAAGGAGCGAAAGCCTGCGCAAAGGCTCGCATGACTTTGGGGTTGATGGGTTCCGCTCCGCTTGTGGCGGAGCGCCAGGAGGTCAAGTTCAAGCCTGATAAAGAGTCGGCGTTGAATCGTTCCAGGCAATACTTATAGGCAAAGTTGGGCGCGGGTGAAATCTTCAAGGAAAAGTCGGAGATGGCCCTTAACCAGCTAAGCGGCGCTTTAACAAAGTCAGCGGTTCGCATGATGTAAGAGTCAGAGCCGGCAAACACAGGCAATAAAAGCCCCCCGATCAAACCCATGTCATGAAAGAACGGAAGCCACGTCACACCGGCAGACTCGGCATTCATTTCAAACGCTTCGCACATCGCGGCGACATTCAAGATCAGATTTTCTTGAGAGACCACGACCCCTTTCGGATCCGAAGTGCTGCCGGAAGTGTACTGGATCAACGCGGTATCACTGATTGCGTTGGGGGCAGCAAGTGGAACCACTGCATCGCTCTCATCCAGAGCGCAGAACTCATCAAGCGTTTGCACGATCGAGGAGGTATGAATGCCGAGAGATTCTTTGACCTCATCGCTGATCGATTCGGAAACCAGAATTCTGTGGATATTGGATTGCCTGGCAATTAGCCCGACCCGCCGGAAGAAACCATGCAACGGGGAGAACGGTTGCGGCGGTGCGATGGGGACGGGGACGCCACCCGCAAACAGGATGGCGAAGAAGCTTTCGATAAAGCTGAGTTCGTTGAAAAATATCAACCCGACTCGTTCGTTTAGCCTTACCTGCCCACGCATTGAACTGGCGTTGGCCAGTGCGCTTTCATGCAGGCTGGCATAGCTCAAAAATGACGTAACCTTGCCATTTTTAATAACGTGAAATCCGCGCTCTGGTGACAGCTTGGCTGTACGTGAAAGTGCAGTCAATATCGTAATCACATCATTCCCTGATTTTTAAAATTGGCGAATAAACGCCTTGCCGTCTATTGATCTACGGCAAGGCGCAACCTATTGGCCGATCAACTAATAACGAGCGACTCAACTTGATTGGCTTCAACCAACACCTGCACGGTTGCAATCAGCTGTCCCGCAGTTTCAATAGTGTATGTTGCGTCATCAGGCATTTCGATGTTGTATTTCTTCTCGATCATCAAAATCATTTCGACGATCTTCATCGATGTCACGCCAAGATCTCTGATGCTGGTACTTGTCGTTACCGAGCCGACGTCCAGGCCAACGACCTTGGTTATAATGTCCAACACATCGAATTCAATTTCGTTCACAAGCAGCTCCATTGCGGTTAACTTCATTTTCTATATAAAGAGATGTTCTATGTGGGACTTTAGTCTGCCCACTGATGACCGACTCAGGCTCAATCACAATCCACGATGCCTCACCCAAGGCAACCAGATCGCCTGCCGGGGTCAAGAGTCGTGCTTCAGCTTTAATCATGTTGCCGGTCATGGAGATGATTTTGCCGGTGACTCGGTATGCTGCAAATGACTCGCAGATACTGATGAAGCGCACTCGCAGCCCCATCGTCACCGCCATTTTGCCAGTGAAGACCATAATGGCTCTTCCCATGGACTCATCCAGAACCGTAGAAACAATTCCACCGTGAACTATGCCGGGGTACGATTCATACTCACGCCCCAGAGATACGGGGGCAGACACCTCGTCCAAGCCGTCATCAAACACTAATTTCAAGCCAATATCGTTTTGAACGCTGCAACCAAAACAATTCGATGCTACATCTACCTCATCTACAAGAGCGTTTTTCATGAAGCATGACCTACATTCTGGCGCGGATCTCGGATTTCAGTGAGCGCGTATCGACGATGGCTTTATTGCCGGTGAGATTACGCAAGGCGCGATAGACGTTGGCATCACCGCGTTCATTGTCATCATCGCCCACCACGTCCTGCTCAATGGTCTTGACCGAGTCGGGTGAGTCCGCGTTCGGGAAAAACAAGCCGGCAGGATGCTTGACGCCATAGGACGCATCAATCAGCCAGACATAAGCCATCTTGAGGGCTTCCAACATGTTGACATCGCTTTCCTCACACAACTCTTTGCAGAAAACATAGAACGCCTTGGCATGACGAGATTCGTCCTTGCTGAGCAAGCGCCAGATTTTCTTCAGTGTGGGCTCATTCGTGCGATGTGCACGCAGGTTGTAGTAGTTCGCCGCCCGGTACTCAGAGATCACGTTCATCATTAGAGTAGCGGAAGGGTAGTCACCCACCTCATACGGCTTACGCGTAAACATGGCGTGTTTTGAGCGAACCTCGATACCCAATTGCTTCAGGTATTTGGCCTGAACCAAAGCATGCCTGGCTTCTTCCGCGCCCCACATCAATGACCAGGTGGAAAACCCGAATTCATCACGCCATTCGTTGAGGAAGTTGTGTGAGCCGGGAAGTGTCGTATGCTCTACAACAGCACCGTCATGCAGAAGCTGAATGTCTTCATCAGTCAACAGGCTTCTATCGATATTTGAAAGATCCCCGATTTCCGACCATTCCCATCGTGATTGCTCGAACCAGTCAAAGACTTCGTTAAACTTATTATCTAGATAGAACTCCTTGATGTTGTGCTTTGATTGAAGGGTCGTAAAAGCAAAAATCGCTTTCTCGATAACTTTCTCAATGTCGGCTATTGACGTTTCAGGCGAGATGACACCTTGAATGTCGTATTTTACCGAATCTCCGAGGGTGCACACTTTCGGGTCATCGCTGACCAGTAAAACCCGTGTACTGACCAGCAGGCCTGGTTTTTTGACGGCTTCCAGCACCTGTTCTACTTCATGCAATTGGTCAGAGGCGATCAGAATAACCGAGCAACCGGAATCCTCTAAGTCAACGTCATTAACAAACTCATGAATGGCTTTTTCGACGACAGAATAACCCTTGCGGTCAACTAGCGAGATAGCGGACGAGTTAATGTCACCGGAATGAAGGTAAAAGATATTCATGGAAGTCCTTTGCAATGTTTACATCTCCATATCGACACCTGAGCGTGTCGCGCCAGAACCATGACTGTAAGGTCAGTTTTTAGACCATAAATCCAGTCTTGGTCACGGCGGGGCGCAGTATATAGACGTTGGATCCAAAAAAAAGAAGTGAATCAGGCGCTGATCACAAGACCTTGGTCTGATTGCTAATCCGGTATTTTTGTGATAAATGGGCTTCAAGAAGGTGAGGCTTAAGGCAAGCTGCCGGCCGCTTGGTCAGGCAATAACTACAGGGATGGACTAATGCCGGATGCGGTTTTTGTAAATCGAACTGTTTTGTTCGGCGATTGTGATCCGGCAGGGGTGGTTTACACCCCGCGGTTCTCATATTTTGCTGTAGAGGCTATTGGTATAGCGCTCGATAGGTGGGTAGGAGCGCCTGGGCTTAGAACTTTAATGGGTTTTAATATATTGCCGCCGGTGCGCGCGATGTCGATAGAGTTGCTGGCCCCGGTGACGTGGGATGACGAAATGATTATCAAGGTTGGTGTGGCTAAGCTTGGAGAGCACTCTTTTACCTTCTTGGTTGAGGGTTTTTCAGGTAAAGGCGTATTGTCTTTTACAGCGAATATCACACATGTATGTATCTCACCAGACAGTAAAGAAGTTGTACCCATTCCCGCGCCATTGAGAGTGCTTCTTTCATAGGCGCCAGTCGCTATGTGTCTCGTGATCCAATCGGATACTCAGGTCCGGCACCGACTCGCGCGAAGCTTCAACGCATTATTCCAAGGTGTGCCCATCTGCCAGCACGATGCACATCAAAGACACGTGGGCACTCAACTGACATCGTCGATGAGTATGTGTCGCAACCCGAGGCTGCATTGTTCGATACGGGCTTTCACCTTATAGACGCTGCGCAGCATCTGTTCGGTTATCACCTCATTTGTGGGACCACTTCCTTGAGTGGTGCCATCGGCAATGACCAGCACTTGATCGGCAAATCGCAGTGCCTGGTTCAAGTCGTGGATGGCGATAAACACAATCACTTGCCGTTGACGGGCCAGTGTGCGCATGAAGTTCAGCACCTGCACCTGACGGTGCATGTCGAGCGCACTGGTCGGTTCGTCCATAAGCAGGATTTCCGGCTCCCGCACCAAGGTTTGTGCGATGGACACCAACTGTTGCTGGCCACCGCTGAGTTCACCCAGGTTGCGAAAGGACAGTTCACTGATGCCCAGCGCCGCGAGAATTTCGTCGACCAGTTTCAGTTCGTCATCATTCACGGCCCAACCGGGCGTCAACTGCTTGCGGGCCAGCAAAACCGACTCGTAGACCGTCAAACGTGCACTGGCATTCAAGCCCTGAGGCATGTAGCTGATGCTCGCCGAACTTTTTTTCGAGTCCTGCAGTATCACCTGTCCGGGGCCGTCGATCAGCCCGGCCATGCGTTTGAACAGCGTCGATTTACCGGCAGCATTGGGGCCGACCACAGCCACCACCTGGCCACCGAAAAACATCGATGTCGACACGTCACGAATGATTTCGCGCTGGCCGTAACGGGCGCCGATATTGTCCAGTTGCAGCTTCACCATGAGTTTTTCTTCCCGCCCAGAATCAGAGATATGAAGAACGGCACGCCGATCAACGAAGTGACCACGCCAATGGGAAAGATCGCGCCGGGGATCAGGGTTTTGCTGACCACGGAACTGGCCGAGAGAATCAGCGCGCCAGTCAGCAGCGAGGCGGGCAGGAAGAACCGTTGGTCTTCACCGATCAGCATGCGCGCAATGTGTGGGCCGACCAGCCCGATGAAGCCGATGGTGCCGACGAATGCCACGGGAAACGAGGCGAGCAGGCTGACCATGATCAGCGTCTGAAAGCGCAGGCTGCGCACGTTGATGCCGAAACTGGCGGCCTTGTCGTCGCCAAGACGCAGGGCCGTCAAGGCCCACGCGCGTTTGGCGAAGATCGGCAGGGTGATCAGGATTACCACGCAGATCACCCCCAGTTTTGGCCAGGTGGCTTTGGTCAGGCTACCCATGGTCCAGAACACCACGGCGGCTACCGCCTGTTCGGTGGCGAAAAACTGCACCAGTGCCAACAACGCATTGAAGGTGAACACCAGCGCAATACCGAGCAGCACGATGGTTTCAGCAGTGACGCCGCGACGCATGCTCAGAAAATGGATCAATAGCGCCGAGAGCATGGCCATGATGAACGCATTGAGCGGCACCATGAATTGTGCGGCCAGCGGAAACAGCGCGACACCGAACGCCAGGCCCAGTGCAGCGCCGAAACCGGCGGCAGCGGAAATGCCCAGGGTAAACGGGCTGGCCAGCGGGTTATTGAGGATGGTCTGCATCTGCGCGCCCGCCAGTGACAGCGCGGCACCCACGGCCACCGCCATCAGCGCCACCGGCAGACGAATGTCCCACATCACCACACGCACCTGCGGCGAGGCACTGTCCGGTGAAATCAGCGCACCAAGCACTTCGCCGAGGCTGTAACTCGCGGGCCCCAGCGCCAGGTCGAGCAGCACACTGCACAGCAACAGGAACACCAGCCCTGTGAGGATCAGACGTTTGCGCAGCCCCAGCCGACGATAGGCTTCGCGCTGCACGACCACTACGTCAGTCAATGAGCTCATGGTTTGACCTCAGGCGCGCGCAGGCTGACAAAGTAGCCAGACTCATAAGGCACCGGCAGGAAGCGCTCATGCAGTTCGCGAAATGACGCATCCGGATCGAGATCGGCAAACAGTTCGGGGTGGAACCATTTCGCCAATTGCTGGATAGCGACGAACTGATACGGGCTGTTGTAGAACTGATGCCAGATGGCGTGGAAGGCTTGCGTGTCCTGCGCCTTGATACCCGCATACGCTGGCCGTTGGGTGTACCACGCCAGTTTCTTGCGCGCCTCGGCCATGTCGGCACCCGGGCCGACGCCGACCCAATGACCACCAGGAGCAAAAGCCTCCCAGTTGGCGGTGGTGACCACCACGTGGGCCGGATTGGCGACGATCACTTGCTCGGGATTCAACTGGCCGAACGTGGTCGCAATGATGCGCCGGGCGATGTTATTGCCACCGGCCATATCGACGAACAGGCCGAAGTTCTCGTTGCCGAAACTCAGACAGCAATCGTCGGTGTAGCCACCGATGCGCTCGATGAACACGCTGGGCCGGGCCGGGTGTTGCTTTTCGATGACGTCGGTGACGCGGTGAATCTGCTGGTTGCGAAAGTCGATGAACGCTTGCGCGCGTTGTTCTTTGCCAAACAGCTGGCCGAACAGGTGCATGGTCGGTTCGGTGTTCTGCATCGGGTTGTTGCGAAAGTCGACATACACCACTGGAATGCCCAGTGCGTCGAGTTTTTCGATGTAGCGCGCATCCTCGGTGGCGTGCTGTGCCTCGACATTGAGGATGATCACGTCCGGGCGCTGCGAGATCGCCTGCTCGATGTCGAAGGTGCCGTCTTCAAAGCCGCCGAAGGTCGGGATTTTGGCAATGTCGGGAAATTTGCGCAGGTAGGCGTTGTAGGTGTCCGGGTCCGACTGAATCAGGTCCTTGCGCCAGCCGACGATGCGTTCGATGGGATTTTGCGTGTCGAGGGCGGCGACCAGATACAACTGCCGTCCTTCGCCAAGAATGACGCGCCTGACCGGCAGATGAACCTTGACCTTGCGCCCCAGCAGATCGGTGACCTCGGTGCGCGCCGGATCTGCCTCGGCGGCGTGCGCCGTGCGCGGCACCAGAGAAAACACAGCCAGCACGCCTGCCATTAGCAGCGCCGCCAGCGCGTAGCTGCGTCGATCGAAAATCACCATGCTCAAAGCCTTTGCAAAGTCAGTTCGGCCAACGGCTCACACCGCCACCCGGCTGAACGTTTCAGAAATCGACAGTTGCCGACAGTAATAAAGTGCGCGGTGAGCCTTGGGAGAACGCGCCGTAGGAGGCGACGCCCGACCAGTACTCGTGATCGAACACGTTCTGCACGGTGGCGCGAAACGTGGTCGGTCGTTCGTCGATGCGTGTGGTGTAGCGCGCGCCGACGTCGAAGCGGGTCCAGTCATCGAGTTTCTGCGTGTTGGCCTGGTTGACGTACTGGCTGCCGGTATGGATCGCCCCTCCGGTGAGCGTCAGTCCCTCAACCCACGAGGTGTCCCATTCGGCCCACAGATTGGCTTGCACCTCGGGTACGCCCACGGGTTTATTGCCACGGTTGCCGGCCACCGAGGTTTTGCTCAGTTGTGCGTCAAGCAGGGTCACGCCACCGAGCAGTCGCGTGCCCGGGGCGACTTCGCCGAACACATTCAGCTCAAGTCCGCGATTGCGTTGCTCGCCCTGCACCGAAAACCCCCCGCAAGCCAGTTCGCCGCTGGGTTTGGTGATCTGGAACAGGGAGAGGGTGGAGGTGAAGGTGCCGTAGTCGGCCTTGACCCCGAGCTCGTGCTGACGGGAGATGTAGGGGGCAAAGATTTCGCCGGCGTTCGATGCCGTGGAGGGGGCAATGTCGCCCTTGCTCAGGCCTTCGATGTAGTTGTAGTAAAACGAAACGTGGTCCCATGGCTTGATCACCGCGCCATAGAGCGGCGTGGCCCGGCCGTCGTCGTAGGACGTGGTGACGACCCCGGCGGCGTTGTAGTTGTCGGACTTGATGTGCTGCTGGCGTACGCCGACGGTCAGTTGTACCCGGTCATCGAGTACCGACAGGGTGTCGGCCAGCGCCACGCCGGTCAGTTCGCTCTCGGAGACTTTTGGCGTGTCCGGCTTGGGGATGTACGGTTTTGGGCGATCCACCGGGTGATAGATATTCGACAGGATCGGCGCACCGGAAATGATCCCGCGCGACAGCACATCGCGATAACGGCTGACCTGCAGGGATGTGCGGTGACTGATCGGCCCGGTGTCGAATCGCAGGCGCGCACCGGTGTCAACGGTGTAGCGCTCGACTTCGAACTTGTAATAGCCGGGAATCGACGAGGTATCGCCCGCCGCGTTGATGATGGTCGGGGTCTGGTCGGACATCCGCGCGACATCCGACTTGCCGCCGCCGGCATGGGCGAACACCGTGAGGGCGTCGCTGAGGTCGTATTCGCCACTGAGCAGCGCGGATTTGTCACGGGTTCGCGACCAGCCCCAGTCCTGGCTGACATTGATGCGGCCATTGGCTGCCGACGGAATGTCCACGCCCGGGGCGATCAGGAAGGGCCGTGATGCGGCGTCGAAGCGTTCTTCCTGATTGAGCCAGTCGAAGCTGGTGCGCAGGCGTTCGCCTTGATAGTCAAGGGACAGGGCGCCGATATCGACATGGCGCGATTGATCGTCGATGGCGGCATCGCCCAGTTGCGTGCTGCCATTGAGGCGCACGCCGAATCGACGCTCCTCGCCAAAACGCCGGCTGACGTCGAGGTGGCCGCCCAGCTGTGAGTTCATCGCGTAGCTGGTGGTGACACGGGTCAGGTCCTCATCAAGGGAACGCTTGGGTACCACGTTGATCACACCGCCGACCGCGTTGTTCGGCGACATGCCGTAGAGCAGGGCGCCGGGGCCCTTGACCAGCTCGATACGCTCGGCGTATTCAGTGAACACCCGGTAGTTGGGCGCCACGCCGTACACGCCGTCGAATGCCAGTTCACCGAGGTTGCCTTCACCGACGGGAAAACCACGGATGAAAAACGAGTCGACGATGCCCCCGGTCTGGCCCGTGGAGCGCACCGAAGAATCGCGCTCCAGAACATCACCCACGGTGACCGCCTGTTGGTCCTTGATCAGTGTCGAGGTGTAGGTGCTGATGCTGAAAGGCGCGTCCATCACATCGGTATTGCCGAGGATCCCCAGGCGCCCGCCATTGGCCACCTGGCCGCCGGCGTACACCGGTGGCAAGGCATCGGCGGTTTTTTCGCTGCCGATCACGGCGGTTTCGTCCAGGGTCAGTCGGCGCTGTACCAGGGTGTAGCTGCCGTCGCTGCGCAACACCATGTCCAGACCACTGCCCTCGAGCAAGCGATTGACCGCGTCCCGGGTCGAGAACTGGCCGATCAGCGCAGGGCTGTTCAGGCCCTCGGTCAACGCTGGCTGAAACGACAGGGCAATACCGGCATCCACGGCAAAGTTCGACAGGGTCGCGCCCAGCGGCCCTGCGGGAATGTTGTAGGCACGCACCGCAACAGTGCCCAGTTGCACCGGCATGCCTGCCACAACCAGCGGGCTGACGGCCGCGATCAGGGCAAGGCTGAGCAACGCACTGCGAATAACTGGTTTGAACTGACGATCCGGACGCAGAGGGCGTGCAGCGAGCATGAATGGATGGACCTATAAACAGGACGGTAGAGTGCTTCTCCCTACAAGCCAGTCGAGATCAGAAAAAGTATCACCGGATCGGTAAATGTTTTTTTGATTCAGGCGGGGGAAAGCATGACCCAGAAGCCATTCAAATGGCCGCTGACAAGGATCGGGTAGGTTTGCGCGAGCATGTTCAAGGTGCGCTGGGTGTCGCTGATGGGGTAGGCGCCGGACACACGCAGATCGGCAATCGCCGGGTCGAGGCGCACAAACCCACGGCGATAGCGCGTCAACTCGCCGACGAAGTCCGCCAAGCGCATTTTGTCGGCCATCAGCATGCCCTGCGCCCAGGCGCCGACGTAGCGCTCGGCGACGCTGACCTGGCCGAAGGTATGCGCCGAAAAATCGGTACGTTGCCCGGCATTGACAATCAGTGGCGTCCCTTGGCGATTTTCCGCCAGCTCGACTTTTACCGCGCCTTCGAGTACCGCAAGGTGAGTGCGCGGTTCCAGCTCTCGCACGGTGAAACGTGTGCCCAGCGCCTGCATGCGGCCCTGGCGGGTGCTGACCAGAAATGGCCGGGGCACCGGCGAAGTGTCCGCTGCGGTCTGCACCAGTATTTCGCCTTCGCGCAGATGAATGAGCCGTTGATTGGCATCGAACAGGACGTCGATGGCGGTGGCGGTATTCAAAGTGATTTTCGAACCGTCGGCCAGGGTCAGCTCGCGTTGCTGGCCAACAGCGGTGCGATAGTCGGCTGACCATTGCTGAGACTCTGCCAGCTTCCAGCTGCCCCAGCCGGCCGGCAGGATCGCCAGGATCATCGCCAGTTTGCCCAGTGCCGCACGGCGCTCAGGGCTGCTCGGACGATCAAGCGACGACATCGCCAACGACGGTGGCAGCCCACCGAGTTTGCTCTGCAGCAACTGCGCCCGCGCCCAGGCGCGACTGCGTTCAGGGGTGCTGGTTTTCCAGTATTCCCATTCGGCTCGCTCAGTGTCGCTGAGTTCGCCTTCACTAAAGCGGATCAGCCAGTCGGCCGCCTCCTCAAGGGCTTGTTGATCGGGATGAGGCTGACTGCGCAGGGTGAGCATTCACTCCACCAGCAGCAGGCATTGCACGAAGGCTTGCTTCATGTAGCGTTTGACGGTGATCAGCGACACACCCAACTGTTCGGCGATGTCGTCGTATTTGAGGCCGCTGATCTGCGAAAGCAGGAACGCACGTTTGACCAATGGCGGCAGCGCATCGAGCATCGCGTCGATTTCGTGCAGGGTCTCCAGCACCATGAAACGCAATTCCGGCGAAGGTACTTCCTGCGCAGGTACGTGGGCGAGAGCGTCCAGATAGGCGCGTTCCAGCGCCTTGCGCTGATACCAGTTGACCAGAATGCCCTTGGCCACACAGCTCAGATAGGCCCGCGGTTGCTCGATGACGGTGACTTGCGAGGCGAGGATGCGTGTGAAGGTGTCCTGCGCCAGGTCCGCCGCATCCATGGCGTTACCCAGTTTTTTTCTCAGCGTCGCGTACAGCCAGCCATGATGGCCGTTGTACAGGGCTTCGATCGCGCGCAGGTGATTGTCGTTGTTCGCGGGAAGGGTTTGGCTCATGGCTGCAGGCATTCATGCAATTGAGAAGTATTCCCAATGCTAGTTTACAAACTGGCTCTGACGCAAGCGCCGATTGGTGTCCTGTTCAGGCGTATGGCAGTTGCCGCAGGGCTGCAATCATCGTGTCGATTTCCGCCTCGGTGTTGTACGCGTGCAGTGATGCGCGACTGACTTCAAGCAAGTCTCTGTGCTGCATGTCGAGCAGGGTCGAACCGCAGGTCGAGGTTGTGACGTTGATGCGTTTGCCTTGAGCAGCCAGCCACTGCTGAACCTGCACGGCGCTGCTATCGCGATGCGTGAAGGTGACGATGCCGGACTTGACCGCGCCGAGGTCTCGCGGGGTGATGCCCGGAACGTCGGACAGTTGCTGGCGCAGGTACTCCGCCAGGTGCTGAATTCGCAACCACATCGGTTCGATACCTTGCGCCAGCGCGTATTCCACCGCCGCACCAAGGCCCAGTTTGGCCGCGACGTTGCATTCCCAGTTTTCGAAACGCCGCGCGTCCGGGCGAATTTCGAAACTGTCAGCGGTTTGCAAAGAAGCCGCATGCAAGTCGAGGAATGCCGGCTCAAGGTTCTGACACAGCCCGCGTTCGACATACAGAAATCCCATGCCACGCGGCCCGCGCAAGTATTTGCGGCTGGTGGCGGCGAGCATGTGGCAACCGATTTTCTGCACATCGATCGGCATCTGCCCGACACCCTGGCAGGCATCGAGCAGAAACAGCACGCCGGCCGCACGAGCGAGGGCGCCTATCTGTTCGATGGGTTGCACCGGCCCACCATTGGTGGCGATCACGGGCAGGGAAATCAGTGCGACCCGATCATCGGCAAGCATGTCCTTGAGCGACGATAACGAGACCTGGCCCCGTTCATCATTGGGAATGACGCGTATCTCGATGCCACGCTGCTGCTGCAATTGCAGGTATGGAATATAGTTGCCGGCGTACTCGGTGGTCGAGGTCAGCACCACATCGCCCGGTCGCAATGGCAACGAATAGAACGCCATGTCCCAGGCGCGCGTCGCGTTTTCGATGACCGCAATTTCATCGGGTTGTGCGTTGATCAGGCGGCCAATGGTGCCATAGACATTTTCCACTTCGGCTGAGCACTGTCCGGCGGCTTCGTACCCGCCAAGATTCGCTTCAAGATGAATGTGCCGGGTCATGGCCTCGATCACCGGCGCGGGCATCAGCGCCGCACCGGCATTGTTGAAATGGATCAGATGCGCGACAGCGGGGGTGTCGGCGCGCAGTTGTTCAATGTTCAAAAGCAGACTCCTTGATCAGTCCCCCGGCGGGGCTGCACTCGGTTGCATCACCGCGGGCCAGTAACGCAGGGCGACAATCGGGATCAGCGCCACCACGTAGGCCAGGCAAACGAACAGATAGGTGTATTGCAAGCCGTAGACCTGACTGAGCAGGCCACCGGCGGAAATCCCGGCAATCGAGGCAAACTGCGCAGTGCCCTGTGCGATTCCCAGCACATGACCCTGCTGCGAACTGTCAGCGGTTTTCGAGATCAAGGCCATCAGCACTGGCGTGGTAGCCCCCAGCAATACGCCCCAGATGAAGTAGGCGACCACAAACACCAGCGGATTGCGCGTGACGCCCGCCACAGCAGTGAGGGCGATGCAGCCGATGACGATGTAAGTGATGCGGTGCAGGGTGTCCTGCTGGCTCCGGTGTTCGAAATAGCGCGACCAGGCCGTGGCCGACAGAATAAAACCCAGTGCCAGCAAGCCGTAGCACAGGCCGACCACCGAATTGCTGACCTCGAACACCGAGCTGACATACAGCGAGAACGAGGTCTGCGGCAGCATCCGCGCCAACAGCAGTATGCCCATTACCCCGAGCAGCGACAGCAATGGCGAACCTTGCCAGAGATTGCCGGAACGGCGCACAGGGGCGGCGTTGTCCGCGACCGGCGCTTTTTTCACCGGCGGTACGTCCGGCAAGGTCACAGCAGCGATCACCGTGCACACGGCGCACAGTACCGAAGCAATGATGTTGATCCAGAAGAACGTCGCGTAGTCGAGAATCAACCCGCCGACCACCGCGCCGAGCAACGAGCCGACGTTGGTGGAGATTTGCAGGATGGCGAACAATCGCGCTCGCCGCGAAGGGGGCTCGATACTGACCCCGTAAGCCTGTGCCGGGGCAATGTAGCCGGCGAAGGCGCCCTGCAGAAAACGCAGGATCAGAATGACCCAGATATCACTGAAGAGGGCCAGCCCAAGCTGGGTCAATGACAAGCCGGCGAGGGCGCGGATCATCATCAACTTGTGGCCGTAGCGATCGCCGATACGGCCCCAGAATGCACTGGTCAGAATAATGCCCAGCATCGGTCCGACATACACGGCGATGCTGGCGAAGCTGAAAACCGACTCCGAAGTCGTCAGTCCACGCAGGTGGACAGGCCAGAACGGCCCGCTCATTTCCATCGCGCCCATGGACACTAACTGGATCGCAAATAGAAGATAAATCAGGATTCTTACTCTCGAACCCTGGATGACACCTGCATGGGACATGAGTCTGCCTCGGTTAAACGCTAGCGAGCGGGTTGGTCAGGGTGTGCTGCAAACGATAGTTGCTGTACTGCATCATGTGCATGCGCAACAACGACCGGGTCGGCCATGGATCTTCGACGAACGCCTTGTGCTCGACTTCCCACAGAGCCGGCGCGACACGATCGCGCACAGCCTCGAAGGCCAGGTCGGTTTCCTCGCGCAATACCTGCCACAACCGCGTGTTGTTCAAGCCGTATTCCTTGGTCAGCCACAGGGCCATTTCGTGCAGGTGCGTGAGGAACGCCGCATCCAGGACGAACATGCGCACCGGCTCGATATCGCCCGAGAATACGGTCGGCAGAATGCCCGGCTGCACATGCGGTTGCAGGCTGTAACCGCGCTCTTCAAGCAGCGGCGCGTAAGTGCGGCCATCGCCGAAATCGCGGATCAGCAGACTACGTGCTTTGCCGTCGAGGGAAAACAGCACCATGGTGTTCTGCTGATGGGCTTCGAGGGCCACGCCGTACATCAGATAGATCGCCACCACCGGGTGAGTGACCACTTTCGCGTACTCACGGAACCAGCGCTCGACTTGTGCAGCGTCGGCGCGCACGCCATCACGCTCGATCAGATCGGTGAACAGCGGACGACCACTGCCCGGTAAACGGGTGAACAGCGACGCCACGGTAATCGGCAGGCAATCGTCGCGGCGCTCGAACGCAGGGGCGCTGGCGCGATACACCACGGACAAGTGCCGGCCCGGATGATCGTCCTGAGTGACTGCGTTTTTGTAACGCACGCCGATTTCTTCCGGGAAGATTTCCAGGCGCTGATCAAAGCCGTTTTCAACCTCAAGAATCTTGCTGATCACAGTGCTGATGCGCGGGCCCATGTGAATCGATTTGGCTTGCAGGCTGCGCAGTTCGCTGGTCATCCACACGGCAATCGGCAGCTTGATCAGCGGCGCGCATTCATCCAGCAGCGGCATCATCGTGCGGTATGACATGGTCGGCAGGGCAGGAAGGACCGGGCCGTCGGTAATCAAAATGCCGTCGGCGATTTCTTGCGCGAAGTTTTTCAGCACGTAGGCCTGCAAATGCCAACCGTGGATTGGCAATGGCAACCACTGGTGTTCGTCCAGCCCCTTGTTGTTCAGCGAGGCTTTCCATTGTTCCCATTGCGCCGGGAAGTTTGCGGCGAACCAGGCGCGGTAATCGATCACGTGCGGCATGCTTTCGCTTTTCGCGTTGTCGGCGCGCAGTGCGGCGATGCGCAGCGGCACCTGCGCATTGAACTCGGGTGACAGTTGCTCGACTTCCTCATCGCTCAGGCCCGGGCGCGCTTTCCATGTCGGGTAGTACGGATGGCCTTCCAGCGAACCCCACTGATCCAGAAGAATGGCAGCGTCCTTGGTTCTGGCGTGCTGGCGCAGGTAGTCGGTGAAGCTGTTCAGCCCGGCATCCGTGGTGGCCTGCTGCAGTCGTGCATTCCATTGCTGGCGATGTTGACGGGCGTGAGCGTCGTTGGTCAGGCTGTTTTCCATGTCGGCCTTGAGCCCGGCCACGCCTTCGTCAGTCGGTTCGAAGTCGAAGCTGTTGCGCAGCACATCGAGCATGTCCTGATGGCTGGTGATGACCTGGCGAACGCCTTCGTCCGTCACCAGCACCACGTCACCGTCGTTGACCACCGTGTCGGCCGGGCCTTTGGCGATATCGGAAAAGGCCAGGTGAGCGCGGCCACCCTTGAGCGGGTAAGTGGCCTGGTTGCCCTCGACGCAAAAGCTCAGGGCCGAACGGTCGAGGATGTTTTCCGCAAAAAGGCAGCGAATCAAGCGGCGCATGGCGTTTTTGCGGGAGTAGGCGATCAGTGTCTTGAAGTCATCCATATCAGCGGTCTGCTCGTCGAAAATTGAGTAAAGAGATCACGCGGCGGCGCTTGTCGTGCGAGGCCAGTGGCTTGGGAAATAGTCGAGTGCCGAGTCGCGCAGGCCTTGCATGTAGTCAACGCTCCAGTGCAAGACCTCTTCGATGTAGGGCACCTTGAGGTCGAATCGCTTGGCCATTTCCACCAACAGCACCAGGCCGTAGGCGACGTCTTCGTTGAAGGCCCGGCTCTCGCGTTCGATCACGTAACCGGCGCGGTTGTCGGCGGCGGGCACCATCGGCGCGAGAATGTCGTTGTAGGCCTGATTGGTGCGCAGAATCGACAACATGCTGCTCTGGTCACGGATCTGTTCGCCATAGGCCTCGACGATTTCCTGTTTCAGTGACTTGACCGAGGACAGGTCGACGCCCATGCGCTGGCTGATGACCGCGCACAAATCCTGGCTTTCCTGGTCCATGCGCTCGAGGAAGTAGGCGCCGAGTTCCGGGCATTCGGTCCACCAGCACATGCGCTGCGGAAAAATCTTGCGATGCCACTGGCCGTAGGGGCCGATCAATCCATAAATCACCGAGCTGTGCATGATCGGGTTGCCCGGCGTCAGGGTGATCTCCAGGTAATTTTCCAGCATCGTCATGCAGGGGCCGTACAGTCTGGTGAGTATTTTCTCCAGTTGTCGGCGGGCGGTTTGCGGCTCTCTGGCGTGGCTCGCCACATACAACTGGCTTTTGCCGCCACCCATTTTGATCGAGCGGCCCGGCGTCAGTTCGAACGCGGTATGCGGGACGTCCTTCATGCCCCAGATCACCAGGTTCGGGCGGTCGGGCAGGGTGGCTTCGGCCAGCCAGTCGAAACCGCAGAAACCGGGAATCGCGCCGATGTACACCGGCTTGCTCGCGTTCAGATGCGGGGCGATGTCCTTGAGGATTTGCGCGCGGGCATGGGCCGGCACGGTGATGATGACGATGTCGGCATCCTCGACGGCAGCTCTGGCATCGGTGGTCACCCGATCCAGTCGGGCACTCAGGGTCGAACCGTCAGGCAGCAGCGCCTGCATTGGCGTCTGACGGGCGTGTTGTTCGATGATCTCCAGGTTGCTGGTAAGCATCGAAACCTGAACATCGGGCAGCTGTTTGAACAGGATGGCGTTGAGGTGACCGGTCCTGCCACCACCGCAAATGGCGACTTTCAACAGATTCATCGAGAGGCGTTCCTGTGCGAAGGATGGGTCATGCGACGCTCAGTTGCAGCGGCGCGGAAACGGAATCCAGCCATTGGGTCTTGCCCAGCCAGGCGTCCAGTTGCGGGGCGATGCTCGCGTCGATCAGGTCGCGTTCCTGCAGCCATTTGTCGTCGAACACGGTGTGCAGGTATTTTTCACCACCGTCGGCAATCGGCACGACGACGTTGCCGCGCAGCGCACCTTTGTGGATCAGCTCCAGTGCCTTGAAAATCGCACCGCCGGTCGAACCGCCCACCAGCAGGGCGAAATTGCGCGCGATGTAGCGGGCCGTTTCAAACGCTTGAGAGTCGGTGACCTGCACACCCAGATCGATGCAGCTGTAATCGAGCACCAGGCCCACGGTGTCGCCGGCTGGCGTGCCGGTGCCCGATTGATAGTAGGGATAACCGGGATGGCCGAAGACGATCGAGCCGGCGGGTTCCACCGCGACGGTGACGGTGTCCGGGTTGTGCACTTTCAAGCCGCGAGCGATTCCGGTCATCGAGCCGCCGGTGCCGACACATCCGACATAAGCACCGATAGCGCCTTCAGCCTGAGCGACGGTTTCGCGGACGAAATCACTGTAGCCGCCGGCATTGGCTGCGTTGTCGGACTGGTTCATGAACACGGCGCCGGGAATCTCGGTCGCCAGTTCCGCGGCCATCTGTTGGCGCTCGACCACTGCGACTTCGTCTTCGCGGTAGGTGCCTTTGACGAAGCGAATGTCGGCACCGAGGGCTTTCATCACGGCAATCTTGTCTTGCGCGGCGTGATGATCGACCACAGCAATGAAATGCAGACCGAACTCGACCGCTGCCATCGCCAGACCGATCCCGGTATTGCCGGATGACGACTCGACAACCACGCCGCCGGGTTTCAATCGACCGGACTTGAGAGCGGCCAGCACCATGTTGCGCGCCATGCGGTCTTTGATGCTGCCGCCGGGATTGTTTTTTTCAATCTTCAACAACAAACGGGCGTTGGTGTCCGGAACATCAATACCCAACATCGGTGTATTACCAATAAGGTCCGAGACTTTGGTCAATATCATTTCAATTGTTCCCTTTAGTAGTCAGGTGAAAACACATAGTTACCTTCCGTACAGCAGGTCGCCGTCAACCGCCGGGGCAGGGGGTGGCGATGAAACTCGTTCTCCAGCAGGTCCATCTGATAACCGGCAGTATTGACGTAGATCAATAAGTCGCCGGCCTTGGGTGCGGTGGCAAAGTTGATCAGGCGATGAGTTATTACGTCATCGTCCAGACAACTATGGCCAGCGATATAGGCTTGGGTGGGGGTGTCGGGGAGTTCTTGGGTACTGATCAGTATTGGGTCGACCAGGTATTCAGAGGCGAACCATGTTTCACAGGCGCTGAAACTGCTGCCCTCGACAAACAGAACGGTTTTGTTGTCGGCGAGCTGTTTGCTTCGGGTCACGCGGAATATTGAAATGGCCGCTTGATCGACGAGGCTTCGGCCGGGCTCGAGTGCCAGGGTTATATTGTGAAGTTTCAAGTAATTGGCGATCGACAAGCCTTGTGAATGCTCGGCCTCGAGCAATAATGCCAACCATTGTGGGGCTGTCAGGTCACCGCCGTAGGGATAATAAGCGGTCGGAACTTTGTGGTTGTAATAATTGCCGGGATTGTTGTCGTTCTGCAGGAACCGGGCATAGGCCTGAGGCTCGACATAGCGGATCGGCAAGCCCCCGCCGATGTCGATCATCTGCGGGTGCAGGCCCATTTCTCTGGCCGCTTCGACGAACCCGGTCACCTCACGAAAGGCTTGTGCGCGGGATTCGTATCCATAGCCACCGAGATGGAAGTGGAAACCTTCGAAGTGAAAAAGCGCCGGCTGCCCGGTCAGACGTTGCAGGCATTCAAGCAAGTCCTCGGTGCCCATTCCAAATCGGCTTTTCAGACTGCTTTTCGGCCTGTAACGCAGTAAAACTCGGGCCTTTATCGGCGTTGGCTGTGAGGCAATCACGCTGGCCAGGTGGTCGAATTCTTCCAGCGAGTCCACGCAAATCAACGAGCCGGCGCTCACCAGTGCCTGGTGAAATTCAGTGGTTTTGGCCGGTCCCGTGGCGCAGATTCTGCCTGCCGGTGTACCGGCCCGCCGTGCGGCGTGCAACTCGTGGATGCTCGATACATCGACGCCGATGCCCAAATTTGCCGCAGCAGCGAGCAGGCTCTGAGACTTGTTGGCCTTGGCTCCGTAGAAGAGCGCATGAGCCACGTTGTATTGCTTCAATACGGCCAACAACGCTTGTGTATTCAATTCAAAGGCGTGGGGCCAGACCAGGTTCAACGGCGAACCGTGTCGTTTAACCAGGTTTTCAAGCTTGCTCGGGAAATCATTGATAAATGTGGAGATAAGAGGATCAATCAGCGGATTTAACAGTTCCGGTTGATGAACGTTGTTTTGCTGTTCAACAGGTGCTGCATTTGTTGTAGGCATAGTTGACCCCTGGCGTCGAAAACAACCTCGCCATTAATGTTTCGATAACCGATCGTTATCGATGGATGTGGTCTTTTTTTACTCGTCAGTCACGAGACTTTAAACGCAATGCTGGCGGCGGCCAGATGAAAAATGAAGATAAGTCCGCAGCATCGATCGTAATAAATGGCTCACAAAAAAACGGCATGAGAACCCCATTCCCTAAGGCTTGTACGGATGTGCTAACTGACCACTAGTTGAGTGGTCAATTTCCAGTTGCGGGACAGTAACTGACATTCAAATGACATCAGTAATATGTACTTCCCGTGACGCTGATTACCGGCTTTGAAACGAGGATAGTTCCTCTTGGCGGCGTGAACAATATTGCGAACAGGAACGATTATCAAGTAAGGTTTTCAAATATTTTTGAATAAAGACCTACGAAAGGCGAATCAATGAACGTGTATTTACACGCTCAAGGACGCGTTCGCCCCGAGATAAAAAAGCCCCTTGATTCCTTGATCAACAAGGCGTTGAGGGTTGTTGCGAGAAGCCCGGGCAGCGCCGCGAAAATCGCTGTCGGCAGGGCCTGAAATTTTTCAGAAATCACGACTGGTTCACGCCAAGGAGCAACGCCATGCAATCCGATCGACTCAGCCGCAAAACCCCACCCGCGATCAGCTACCTGTTCGTGCCGGGCAACCGCCCCGAGCGGTTTTCCAAAGCCGTGGAGGCTGGCCCGGACGCGATCATTCTCGACCTTGAGGATGCCGTTCACCCCGACAGCAAAGCCGCCGCTCGCGCCGCCATCCGCGCATGGCAGGAGAGCACGCCGAAGGTCGCCTGCGAGCGTTACATTCGCCTGAACAGCGTCAACAGCACGCTGTTTCGCCAGGACCTGGCCTGGCTCGGCGACATGCGCCATCCCGAACGATGCGACGGAATATTCCTGCCCAAGGCCGAATGCCCCGAAACCCTGGCGCGGGTGGTTGAACACCTGCTGGAGTGGCAGCCACGACTGCAGATCGTGGCGATCATCGAGACCGCCAAAGGCCTGCAGCAGGTCGAGTCGATTGCCGCTATTGCGGGCCTGGCGCGGCTGGCGTTCGGTTCGCTGGATTTCTCGCTGGATATCGACTGCAGCCAGACTCCCGAAGCGTTTCTGTTTGCCCGCAACCGCATTGTGCTGGCTTCGCGGACAGCGGATTTGCCGTCACCGATCGACGGCGTTACTCCGGCCATCAGCGACCTGGCGGTGGTCGCTCAAGACTCGCACTACGCACGCTCGCTGGGCTTCGGCGCCAAGCTGTGCATCCATCCTGCGCAACTGGTGTCGGTACAACGCGCCTTCCTGCCGGACTCGCGTCAACTGGCCTGGGCTGGCCGGGTGATGAGGGCGGTCGCCACGGGCAGCCACGCTGTGCAAGTGGATGGCGAGATGGTCGACTTGCCGCTGATCGAACACGCCCAGCGGCTGCTCGATGTGGCCAGCCAATACGCGCCGGCTCCCCGCGCCGACGCCTGCTGAAAACCGCTCAATCAGGAGACCCACCATGGAACACGGTTATCAGATTGCGTTGCGGCCGCTGTGTGAAGTGCTGCAGTCGGAGCAGGTCGACCCGGCCAACGTGACGATGCTGCGCGAGTCGATTGTCCGCGCCGGTCACTGGCTGGAGCCGATCATCGTCGAGCGTTCGCAAGGCATCGTCATGGACGGCAATCACCGCTTCAACGCGGCGTTGCAGTTGGGCCTCAAGCGCGTGCCGTGCATCCAGCTCGACTACGCCGATCCGCGAGTGTGTGTGCGGCATTGGCAGACCGGGCAAGCGTTCGAAGTGGCGCGGATTTTCAGCACCATCGCCCGGGGCGAGATCTTCCCGTACAAGACCACCCGGCACGCGTTTGACCCCGCGTTGCCGGTGGTCGCGATCCCGCTGGAACGCCTCTACGACTGATCCCGGGCCGGGCCAAAACAAAAAAATTTGCTGCAGGTGATACTTTTTCGCAGATCGACTGGCAATAGGAGTGATTACCATTTTCTCTCGATGAAAGGATCCTCTCGTCATGCCTGTTGTCAGTCGTCCTAGCGGTGAGCGAGTGCTAACACTCGCCGTGCGTACCGCCATGTTGAATTTCGTTCTGGTCGCAGGTAGCGCCAACGCCTGGGCCGCCGGCCCCGAGCAACAAGACGTTGCCGCCGATAAAACCTCGAACGCTACGCCAGTCACCCTGGCCGACGACAGCACCGACGCGCTGACCCTCGACACCACCAACATCAACGCCCGTTACAACGGCGCCACGGCGTTGCCGGAAACCCTCGCCGGTGGCCAAGTTGCACGGGGCGCGCGGCTGGGCATGATGGGCAACAAAGACGTGATGGACACGCCGTTCAGCGTCACCAGTTACACCGCCAAAACCCTCGCTGATCTGCAAACCGTCACCGTCGCCGACGCGCTGGAGCGTGATCCCTCGGTGCGCTCCACCGGCCAGACGGGCGGCATCGTCGACTCGTTTTACATCCGTGGCTTCCCGGTTGGCGAAGGCAACCTGGGAGAGTTGGCGTTCGATGGCGTGTACGGCGTCGCGCCTAATTACCGGGTGTTCACCGAGTACGCCGAGCGTGTCGAAGTGCTCAAGGGGCCGGGCGCATTGATGTACGGCATCTCGCCGAACAGTGGCGTAGGCGGGGTGATCAACATCGTTCCCAAGCGTCCGCTGGACGAAGACCTGACACGGGTCACTACCACCTACGCCTCGGATTCCCAGGTCGGTGGTCATCTGGACCTCAGCCGTCGTTTCGGCTCGGAAAACCAGTTCGGTGTGCGCTTCAACGGTAACCTGCAGGGCGGCGACACGGCCATCGACGATCAGCACCGAGACCTGGGGATCGGTGCAATCGCCCTGGATTATCGCGGTGAGCGCTTGCGCCTGAACCTGGACTACATCAGCCAGAAAGAAAGCTGGGAGGGCGCCTCGCGACCTTTCACCATCGCGCCGGGCGTCGATGTACCGTCCGCGCCGAATGGCCGCACCAACCTGTCGCAGGACTGGGGCTGGTCGGACACCAAAGAGCAGTCGGCGTTGCTCGGCGGTGAATATGACCTGAGCGATACGGTCACCGTGTTTGCCCATGCCGGTGGCGGCAAGTCGGACGTCAAGCGCATGTCCGACCAGGTGCCGCGCATCCTCAATGAGGCAGGGGACACCAGCAACATTCCGGGCTACTACAAATTCAACGTCGACCGTTCCACCGCCGATGTCGGCATCCGTGGCGTGTTCGCCACCGGGCCGATCACCCATACGACCACATTGATGGCGACCCAGTACCAGGATGAGTTGTCCCGCGGCATCAACAACGGCACGGAAATCCGTTCGAACATCTATCACCCGATCGATGTACCCAAGCAATACATCAGCTCACCGAAAGTGCTGCGGGTTTCCGAATCGGATCTGTCCGGCGTTGCGTTCACCGACACGCTGTCGATGCTCGACGACCGTTTCCAGTTGACGCTCGGCGTGCGCCGTCAAGACATCGAGTCGCGCAACTACAACGCTTCGGGCTCCGTCAGTTCGAAGTACAACGACAGCGCGACGACACCGCTGGTGGGTGTCGTGGTCAAGCCCTGGGAAGACGTTTCCCTCTACTACAACTATGTCGAAGGCTTGAGCAAAGGCGACATTGCCCCCGGCACAGCGGTCAACGCCGGCGAGACATTCGCACCTTACGAATCGAAACAGCATGAACTCGGCGTGAAGTACGAGCACGGCACGTTCATGACCACCCTGGCGTTGTTCCAGATAGAGAAGCCAAGCGGAGAAGTCGGCACTGACAACGTGTTCTCGGTGCAGGCCGAACAACGCAATCGGGGGATCGAATTGAGCATGTTCGGCGAAGTGGCGACGGGCACGCGCTTGATGGGCGGCGTGACGGTGCTCGATGGCAAGTTGACCGATTCAGCGACAGCGGCCAACAAAGGTAACAAGCCTGTCGGTGTGCCAGATGTGCAGGCCAATCTGTGGGCTGAATGGGACACGCCATGGCTGGAGGGTTTCACCCTGACGGGCGGCGCCATTTATACCGACAGTCAGTACGTCAACCAGGCCAATACCCAGGAACTGGATTCCTGGACCCGTTTCGATGCCGGCGCACGCTACGCAACGAAAATCGAAGGCCGGCCGACGACCTTCCGCGCCACGGTGCAGAACGTGTTTGATCGTGAGTACTGGTCGGGCGTTGCTTCTTACGGCGCGTTCTCGCCGGGTTATCCGCGCACCTTGCAGTTGTCGGCTACGGTCGATTTCTGATGCGCGAGGGCAGGCACAGCCAGTAGCTGCTGCCTGCCTTGTCAATGGGTGAACAGGAGTACTCACATGCTGGAAAACCCGGGATTTATCTCGACAATCAAGGCTCGCCCGAGTCAAGTCACGAGCCACCCACTTGCCCTCGAATATGATTGCAGCGGCAACCGCCATATCCGCGAGATGTTGCGGGTTTACGGACTGCGCACCAGCCTCTTTCGGCTGAAGGTGATCAATGCACTGATCCTCGCGGCACAAGAGGGACGCTTGATCGGCGTGCACGGTGTGCATGCTTATATAGAAGCGTCTTTTTCCCAGCTGCCGATCGTCAGTGTGCGCGAAGTACTCAAGCGTCTTGCCGAGGTGGGCGTCATCACCGCTCAAACGGACCGAAGTTACAGCTTTACTCCCGAGGCGTGGGACATGCTCGAGCCGTATCTCGCACAGCGCGACTCGAACAGTCAGATCCCGGCGACTGCGTCGCATCGCTGCCTCAATTCGCTTGCAACGTCAGCACCGTAAACGTGTCGGGATGGAACACCGGGTCCGGTTTGGGTTGATCCGGACTCGGGGCCGGCTGCGTGAAGTCGGCACTGAACAGGTAGGCTTGCCCGCGCTTGGCATCCAGTACCATGTTGTGTGCCCAGGGCCGGGTGCCGATCGAACCAAGCAATCGATAGCTACCCTGAGCGCTGCGCTGAATCACTGCCAGACTCGCATCGGCGCCGCTGGGAGCCAGCAGTTGGTCGCGTTGATGGTCGTAGGCCAGTGTGTTCACCGCGTGACCGATGGGCAGGGTATCCAGGGATTTGCCGGTCGCGAGGTCGGCGATGACCAGGCGAGGCTTGTCACCCCGGCAGGCCACGAACAAACGCTGATGCACCTGATCGGCCGCAATGGCGCCGGGCTTGCGGCAGCCTTCGAACCTCCAGAATTGCTGCTGCGCCAGCGTGGCGCCGGACAGCACGGCCACCTGGTCTTCATCACGCATGGGCACTATAAAGGTGCCGTTATCCAGCACCAGTGGGCCATCGAGCTTTTGTGCCGGGACATCGACAGAGCCCGTCAGCCGATCGCTTTTCGGATCGATCAGGTAGAGCGTCGAATGATCCCCACGGCGACCGCTGGTGACAATCACCCGGTCACGACTGGCGTCGTAGAGCAGATTGTTCAGATTGCCTGAGTCCAGTTCCAGCCGCTGTAGCACCTCCAGCCGATCCAGCGCCACGATGCTCAGCGAGCCGTCCATGTTCGCCACATACAGGCGGTTATGCCGAGGCACGAAGGTGACTGCATTGGCGCCGGCGGAGTTGTCGAGTGTTTTCAGCAACCGTTGCTGCTCGACGTCGAACACCGCCAGCCCGTTCTCCCGGCGCGCAATGAACAAGTAAGGCCGTTGCGGATCAAGTGCGCCAAAGCCCCAACTGTGGCCTTCACCCGCCAAGGCCCGGGTAGCGCTGACGGTGTACAGCAACGGTTCGCTGGCCTCGGTCATCTGGACGCTAAGCAGGCAGGTAGCAAGGCTCGCAAGGGCCAGCAGGTTTTTTCGCAACGGCATCAATGTTCTTCACATCCAAAGGTATCTAGAGGTGTGGGCGCGGCCCGAGTGTCAAAACGGGGTGCATCATAGCAATCACGCGAGGGCGTTTGCTCCGGTCTTGCCGAGCAGATCAATCCGGCAGCCCGGAGACGCATCGCTGACGCTGAGTTTCATATCATGCAGGCGTGCAACGGCCGCTACCATGCTTAGCCCCAGACCGTTGCCCGGTGTATGACGGCTCGATTCGGCCCGGTAAAGCCGGCGCAACACCGCTTCACGTTCCGCCGGCGCAATGCCCGGGCCGTTGTCGGCTACCTGAATGCCTGTCGACTCCTGATCAGCGATAACGCTCAGGCGCACCTGGCTGTGATCCGGGCAGAACTTGATGGCGTTATCGAGCAAGTTGCAGACAGCATCGAACAATAGCTGCGCGTCGCCGGCAATCATCGCCGGAAGTCGGCTTTCAGCAAGCGTCAGGCTGATACCGCGCTCTTCGGCCAAGGGCTCATAGAGCTCGGCGGCATCGGCGCAGATCAGGTTCAGGTCCAGCGTCGCGAAGTGGCTGCGGCGTGCACTGTTTTCGATTTCAGAGATACGCAACAGTGCCTTGAACGTCAGCAACAGCGCCTTGGCTTCAGTCAACGCAGCATTGATGCTGGCGGCGTATTGCGCTTCATCCAGCCCGCGTCGCTGGGCGCGTTCAAGCCCGGCGATCAGCCGGGTCAGCGGTGTACGCAAGTCGTGAGCAATGTCGTCGCACACGCCTTTGACCTCGCTCATCAGGCGCTCCAGTTCATCCAGCATGCCGTTGACCACATCGGCAAGGCGGTCGATATCGTCGTTGGTCCCTTGAATGGGCAGTCGCCCGGTGAGATCGCCTTCGATGATGCCTTTGATCGAGCGACTGACTTTGTCCAGACGCCGGTGGGCCGAATAACCCAGGACGACCGCTCCGCACAGACCGACGACCAGTAACAGCACACCGCCGGAAATCAGCGCATTGATCAGCAGTTCATCGAACTCCCGGATGTCATGAACATCTTGGGCCACCATCAGGATCTTGCCGTCGGCCTGGCGGTGCACGATGAACCGCACAGGGCGGTGGTGACCATTGGCCTTGAGCCAGCGAAACTCTTGCGGCTTGTCAAAAGCGGAGTAGGGCGGCAGTTCCTGTATTGCACCGGCGATGAACTTGCCCTGCGCGTCGAACAGACTATGCGGCAAGCGCGCTTCGGCATCCTGCACGGCATGCTTGCGGATTTCCTGCAACTGCAACTCAGGGGGCTGCGCGCTGCGGTTTTCCACCTGGCGGTAAAGCGCGGTATCGGCTTCGGTTTTCAGGTAGAACGCGGTTTGCCAGTAGATGTAGCCGAACAAGGCCAGGAACGATGCGCCGAACAGGCCGAGAAACAGCAGCGCGGTGCGAAAACTGATGGTGCGCGGAATTTCACTCAGGTGAACGCAGAACATAACCGGCTCCCCGAATGGTATGGATCATCGGCGGTTCGCCTTCACCGTCGATCTTGCGGCGCAGACGACTCATGTGAACTTCAATCACGTTGGTACGTTCGTCGTAGCTGTAATTCCACACGGCCTCGAACAGCATGGTGCGCGTGACGACCTGGCCGGCGTTGCGGATCAAGTGTTCGAGCAAGGCGTACTCGCGCGGGACCAGATCGATGACCCGCTCACCGCGTCGCACGGTCCGGCTCAGCAGGTCGACTTCCAGGCTGGCAACCCGCAGACGGGTTTCGCGGGCCTGCGTCGGCACTTCGTTGCGACGACGATTCAAGGCATCCAGGCGAGCGGTCAACTCGATGAACTCGAACGGTTTGGTCAGGTAATCGTCACCGCCGGCGCGCAAGCCACGCACGCGCTCGTCGAGTGCACTGAGGGCGCTGAGAATCAGCACCGGCGTGGTCACACTCGCGGCGCGCAAGGACGTCAGCACGCCCAGGCCGTCGAGGCCGCCGGGCAACATTCGATCAAGCACGATCAGGTCGAACGGTTCACTCAAGGCCTTGAGCAAGCCTTCGCGTCCATTGTTGACGCAACTCACCGTAAAGCCGTGATCAGACAGCGCCGCTTCGATTTCACGGCAGGTAGGCAAGTCGTCCTCGACGACCAGAACATGGGTCATGGCAGTTGAACCGCTCACATTGTCAGACTGAGATGGCATAGTGTGGCAAAGCTTGCCGGGGCGCCACGTTCCCGCCAGTTAAATAAAAGTTCAGGTTCGATCGATGGAGAGTTTTCCTTGCGCATTCTAGTGGTTGAAGACGACGCCCAGACGGCGGCTTATCTGGAGCGCGGATTGAGTGAAAGTGGCCACGTGGTGGATATCGCCAGCGATGGCAACAGCGGTCTGGACATGGCTCTTGAGCAGATTCACGACGCCTTGATTGTCGATCGGCGCCTGCCCGGTCTGGATGGCATTGGCTTGATCAAAGCCGTCCGCGCACAGCAGTTGCGCGTACCGATCCTGATGCTCAGCGCACAATCGACCACTGCGCAAAAGGTTGAAGGCCTGCAAGCCGGTTGCGATGACTACCTGGGCAAACCTTATGCATTCGCCGAAGTGCTGGCGCGTCTGGATGCCTTGTTGCGCGGTCGCGATCAGGTCAGCGGCCCGGCGCGGCAACTGGCGGTTGGCGAACTGCAACTGGACTGCGCCACGCGTACCGCCGTGCGCGGCGGGCGGGTCATTGTCCTGCAGCACCGCGAAGCCTTGTTGCTGGAAAAACTGATGCGCCACAGCGGGCAGGTGGTAACGCGCGACATGTTGCTCGACAGTGCCTGGAACTACGACTTCGACCCCAACGACAACGTCATCGATAAACACATCCACCGCTTGCGCCGCAAACTTGATGAGGGCTTCGAGCACTCGCTGATCAGGACGGTGCCGGGCGCCGGGTACAGTTTTCAGGTCGAGCCGGTCGAGGAGTGAACCCCGGGACTGTGGCAGTTAAATAAAAGTTTATCTGCCGGCGAACGCTCTGGCAGGCGCCCCTCGCTATCTTCCCCGCATTCGTGGAGCAGTCCACAGAGGCTCAAGCGGGGGATAGCGTGCCCATGTCAGTTACAACCTTGCCGACGCGCAGTGCGCGCCGGGCGTTGCATCTATCGGTTTTGTTGCTGCTCGTCGGCGCGATGACGCTCGGCGGATGCTCGATGGTGCCCGAATACCGGCGACCGGATTTACCGTTGACTCAGCAATGGGACGGCACTGCTGACCCGTCGCCAGCGGGAGGAGGGCAGTGGTGGCTGCAGTTTCACAGTGCTGAACTGGATGCGTTGATCGACCGGGGCCTGACATCCAATTACACCCTCAAAGCGGCGGCCAGCCGCATCGACGAGGCGCGAGCGTCGGCACAAGTGGTCGGGGCAGGGCAGTACCCGGCGCTGAACCTGGGCGGCAACTTTCAACGCCAGAACAATTACGGCACCACGCAGAAACGCAGTGTATTTGCCGAGGCCACTTATGAAGTGGACTTCTGGGGCAAGCAACGCGCTGCCGCCGATTCCGCTGATGCGCTGGCGAAAGCGACGGTATTTGATGCCCATATTTTGCGCATGAGTCTGGGTGCGAGTATCGCCGACAGTTACTTTCAGGTGCTGTCGCTGGAGGATCGGCTGCGGTTGGCGCAGTCGATTGCCGACGATGCCCGACAGGTTCTGCAACTGGTGGAAGTCCAGGCCAGCCAGGGCGCTGTGTCGAACCTCGAAGTCGAGCAGCAGCGCAACGCCATGCAGACCTTCGAAGCCGCCATGCCTGCGTTGCGTCAGCAGCGCGATCTGGCCCTGTATCAATTGGCGGTGCTGGTCGGCGCGCAGCCCCAGGGTTTTCATGTGCAAGGCAACGGTCTGGACGCTCTGCAAGTGCCGCACCCGGCATCGGGGCTGCCGATCGGTCTAGTGCGCCAGCGTCCGGACATTCAAGCTGCCGAGGCGCGGCTGGTGTCGGCCAATTTCGATGTCGGGGTGGCTCGCGCGGCGTTCCTGCCGAATCTGTCACTGGACTTGCTCGGTGGTATCGATACGATCGCCGGTGGAAAAATCTGGAGTGCCATCGGCACCCTCAGCCAGCCCGTATTCGCCGGCGGCCAGCTCAAGGGACAGCTGCATTTTGATCAGGCGCATGTCGAGGAGCTGACCGCCAGTTACCGCGAATCGATCATCGAAGCCTTGCAAGACGTCGAAACCCAGCTCAGCGCCGCGCGCGAACTGGATAAAAGCTACGCGCTGAACCAGTCGGCCGTGGCGTCGGCGCGCGAAGCCGCGCGGTTGGCGCAAGTGCGTTATCGCCTGGGCTCAACCGATTTCCAGACGCTGCTGATCGTCGAACGCACTCAATATCAGGCCGAAGACACGCTGTTGCAGGTGCACCTGCAACACCTGCAAGCCGCCGTCGGACTGTTCCGCGCGCTGGGCGGGGACTTCGCGCCGAACACCCTCGCTTCTCTATCTCCTGCCCAGGTGGCTTACCCATGAATCTCTCCTACTCACGTCGTCCGATTGTTTTGGGCAGTCTGGTGTTGGTCGTGCTGGCCACTGTCTTCAGTACTGCGCAATGGGTCCGACATGCCCAGGCCGCACCGGTAAAAACCGACGCCGGCGCGGTGCCCGTACAAATGGCCCGGGTCAGCGTCGAGGACTTGCCGATCTGGATCAGTGCCATCGGCAATGTACAGGCACTCAACAGCGTCAATGTGCGGGTGAGGGTCGACGGCGAGCTGCAGAAAGTGCTGTTCAACGAAGGGCAGACAGTCAATGCCGGCAGCCTGCTGGCAGTGATCGACCCGCGTGTCTATCAAGCCCAGGTGGCTCAGGCCCAGGCGCTGGTCGCCAAGGATCAGGCCCAGTTGGCCAACCTGCGGGTCAATCTCGACCGAGCCGGGAAACTCGCCGCCGCCAAGGCCGGGCCGACCCAGGACGTCGACACGTATCGCGCGCAATTGGCGGCCCAGCAGGCCACGGTGCAGGCCGATCAGGCAGCGCTGGACAATGCGCGCCTGCAACTGGAGTTCACTCAGGTCAAGGCTCCGCTGACCGGCCGAACCGGGCAGCGCTTGCTGGATGTCGGCGCCATTGCTCACGGTGCCGAAGCTTCCGGGCTGGTAACGATCACGCAGATGAACCCGATTTCCGTGGCTTTCGCCGTGTCGCAGGACGACCTTGCAGAAATCCTCGAAGAGAACGCCAAGGGCGCGTTGCAAGTGGTTGCGATGACCCGCGACGGTCAACAGGAAATCGCCCGTGGTCAACTGAGTTTCATCGACAGTCAGGTGACCGCCGCCAGTGGTCAGATCCAGCTCAAGGCACAGTTCGACAATGCTGCTGCAAAACTCTGGCCCGGTGAACTGGTAAGCGCGCGTCTGCTGGTACAAACCCGGCGCAATGTGACGGTCGTGCCGGCGGAAGCCGTGCAGTTGGGACGTCAGGGCAATTTCGTTTATGTGGTCGATGCGCAGCAACGCGTGCAACCGCGACGGGTGGATGCTGCGACTGTGGTCGGCGGCAAACAATGGATACGCGAGGGATTGACGGCCGGCGAAACGGTGGTTGTGCAGGGCCAATCCCGCGTTGCACCGGGATTGAAAGTCATGCCGGTCAAGACCGATGCCAATGCTGATCTGGCGCAGGTGAACCCATGAACGCCCTGGCCGGTTTGATTCAACGACGGGTAGGCCTGAGTCTGTTGGCCCTGGGCGTGATGCTGCTCGGTGCTTTCGCCTACTTTCAATTGCCGGTGGCGCCATTGCCGACAGTGGATTTCCCGACCATTCAGGTCACGGCAAAACTCTCCGGCGCCAGTGCAGAAACCATGGCGTCGTCGGTTGCCACGCCGCTGGAGCGCGCGTTTGCCACCGTGCCGCAAGTCACCTCGATGACCTCTTCGAGTGCCGCCGGCAAGACCCAGATCGTGCTGCAATTCGATCTGTCCCGGGACATCGATGGCGCTGCGCAGGACGTGCAGACGGCGATCAACACCGCCACCCCCAACCTGCCAAAAACCATGTCAAGCGCGCCGACCTTCAACAAGGTCAACCCGGCCGAAGGCACTGTGCTGTCACTGGCGGTAACGTCGCCAACGCGCACCTTGCCGGAGCTCGATCGCTACGCCGACAACTACATCGCTCAGCGTCTGTCGCAGATGCCCGGGGTGGGCCTGGTGGATTTCCACGGCGAACAGAAACCGGCGGTGCGCGTACAGATTGATCCTGATGCACTCGCTGCCCGAGGACTGACCCTTGAAGACGTGCGCAGCGTCATCGGCGTCAGCACGCTGGATCAGCCCAAGGGCAGCCTCGATGGCCCGAGCCGTTCGATCACGCTGGGCGCAACCGATCAGTTGCTGGACCCACAGCATTATCGCGATCAGGTCATTGCCTACAAGAACGGCATGCCGATCAAACTGGGCGACCTCGGCCGGGTGATCGCCGGGGCCGAGGACACCCAGCAGGCGGCGCAACTGGGCGCCGACCCGACCGTCATCGTCGACATTCACAAGCAACCGGGTTTCAACCTGTTGTCGACCATTGCCACGATCAAGGCCAAATTGCCCGAGTTGACCGCCTCGTTGCCGCGAGACGTGCAAGTGCAGGTGGTGGGTGACCGCACCCAGACCATCGAAGCGTCGGTCAATGACATGCAGTTCACTTTGCTGTTGTCCGTCGCCCTGGTGGTCGTGGTGATCTTTGTTTTCCTGCGCAAAGCCACGGCGACACTGATTCCGAGCCTGACGATTCCGCTGTCGCTGGTGGCCACGTTCGGCGTCATGTACCTGCTGGGCTACAGCCTCGACAATCTGTCGATCATGGGCCTGGCGATTGCCGTCGGGTTCGTGGTGGACGACGCCATCGTGGTCATGGAGAACATTGTCCGGCATCTGGAAACGGGTAAATCGCGACTGCAAGCGGCCGTTGACGGGATGCGAGAAGTGGCTTTCACCATTGTTTCGATGACGGTGTCGCTGATTGCGGTGTTCCTGCCGATCCTGTTGATGTCAGGGATTGTCGGGCGCCTGATGCGCGAATTTGCGGTCACGGTCAGCGTGGCAATCATCATGTCGTGCATCGTCTCGCTGACCCTTACGCCAATGCTTTGCGCCTGGTTGCTCAAACCCCATGACGACCGGGCAGAGAGTCGTTTTGCCCAGGCTTGCGAACGAGGGTTCGAGCACTTGCACAACGGATACCGTCGCAGCCTGGATTGGGTGCTCGATCATCAGCGCACGACCCTGGCCGTCGCCATCGCAACGGTAGTTGCGACGGCAATCCTGTATGTCGGCATCCCCAAGGGCTTCTTTCCACAACAGGACAACGGTTTGATTCAGGGCGTGGCCGAAGCGGCGGCGGATATTTCTCCGCTCGCCATGCGCGCGCAGGTCAATCGCGCCGCGCAAGTGATCGGTAAGGATCCGGCGGTCGCCCGCGTCTACTTCTGGATCGGCCCGAATCCGACCGTCAGCCAGGGCAAGGTGATGATCAACCTCAAGCCGTTCAGCGAGCGCACAGTCAGCGCCGCCGAAGTCATCCGGCGCCTGCAACCGGCGCTCGACGAGTTGTCCGGGATCAAGGTGTACATGCAGGCCAACCAGGATATCCAGATTGGCGGTCGGGCCAGTAAAACCCAGTATCAATACACCTTGCAGGACCCGGACAGCGCCGAGCTGGATCACTGGAGCGGGGTGCTGCTGGCTAAACTCAAGACCCTGCCTCAGTTGCAACATGTGACGTCCGATCAGCAGCAGGCCATTGCGCAATCGACTCTGGTCATTGACCGTCCGACGGCGGCGCGTCTGGGGGTGACGGTGCAGGCGATCGACGATGTGCTGTATGACGCTTTCGGTCAGCGGCAGATTGCGACGATGTTCACGCAACTGGATCAGAACCATGTGATTCTGGAACTCGACCCGGCCTGGCAGACATCCACTGCGACGCTCGAACACCTGTTCGTACGCGCCGGTTCCGGAGCGCTGGTGCCGCTGAACATGCTGGCCAGCGTCAAGACCGAACAGGTGCCGATCATCATCAACCACCAGGGCGTATTCCCGGCCATTACCCTGTCGTTCGATCTCGCTCCCGGCCATGCCTTGAGTGACGCGGTCACTGCAATCAACCAGGCCTCTCTGGCGGTCGCGCTGCCCGATACAGTGACGGGCAGTTTCCAGGGCACGGCCCAGGCGTTTCAGGACTCGCTCAAGTCGCAACCCTGGCTGATTCTGGCGGCGATCCTGACGGTCTACATCGTGCTTGGCGTGCTATACGAAAATGCCATCCACCCGCTGACGATCATCTCCACACTGCCTTCTGCCGGGTTTGGTGCGCTGCTGGCACTGATGCTCTGCGGCCAGGATCTGTCAGTCCTGGGCATGATCGGCATCATTCTGCTGATCGGGATCGTCAAGAAGAACGCGATCATGATCGTCGACTTCACGCTGCAGGCGCAGCAGCGAGGGCTGTCAGCCCGCGAAGCGGTCAGGGAAGGGTGCCTGCTGCGACTGCGGCCGATTCTGATGACGTCACTTGCTGCGCTTCTGGGCGCAGTACCCTTGGCGTTCGGGCATGGCGCCGGTGCCGAATTGCGGCAGCCATTGGGTATTGCGATTGTTGGCGGCCTATTGGTATCGCAAGTGCTGACGCTGTATACCACGCCCGTGGTCTATCTCTGGTTTGAGCGTCGACGCCGCAAGACACAGCCCGACGCCACCAGGGTGAGTGGCCCGATCACCGCACTCCATCCGGTTTTCCCGGGAGCGCCGGCGCCAGACAACCCGGTCTCTAAATAACCTCATCCAGTACCTGCTCAAGCGTACTGACCGTGCGCTCGATATTCTGCAGCTTCTCAAGTCCGAACAGGCCGATGCGGAAGGTCTGGAAGTCGGCCGGTTCGTCACATTGCAACGGCACTCCGGCGGCGATCTGCAGGCCGTGATCGGCAAATTTCCTGCCGCTCTTGATGTCGGCATCATCGGTGTAGCTCACCACGACACCGGGGGCCTGAAAGCCGGCAGCGGCCACACTTTTGATACCTTTGCCGGTCAACATCGCGCGTACCCGATCACCCAGTGCCTGTTGTTCGTCGCGGATCCTGTCGAAGCCGTAGGCTTGCGTTTCCTTCATCACGTCGTTAAAGCGCGCGAGGGCATCGCTGGGCATGGTTGCGTGGTAGGCATGTCCGCCCTGTTCGTAGGCCTGCATGATCTGCAACCACTTTTTCAGGTCGCAGGCGAAGCTGCTGCTTTGCGTCTGCTCGATGCGTTCGAGGGCCAAAGCACTGAACATCACCAGAGCGCAGCAAGGGGAGGCGCTCCAGCCTTTCTGCGGAGCGCTGATCAGCAGGTCGACTGCGCATTTGTGCATATCCACCCAAATCGTGCCCGAGGCGATGCAGTCCAACACGAACAAGCCACCCACCGCATGCACGGCATCGCCAACCGCCCGCAGGTACTCGTCGGGCAGGATGATCCCGGATGAAGTTTCAACGTGGGGCGCGAAGACCACCTGCGGCTTCTGTGCCGCAATGGCTGCCAACACTTCGTCCAGCGGCGGCGGGGCGTAGGCCGCCTGGCGATCAGTGTCGACCGGTCGGGCCTTGAGCACCGTGGTCGCTGCCGGAATGTTGCCCATATCGAGGATCTGGCTCCAGCGATAACTGAACCAGCCGTTGCGTATCACCAGGCATTGCTGGCCAGTGGCGAACTGTCGCGCGACAGCTTCCATGCCGAATGTGCCGCTGCCCGGGACCACCGCAACCGATTCGGCGTTGTAGACCTGTTTCAGGGTCTTGGAAACGTTCTTCATCACGCCTTGGAAGGACTGCGACATGTGGTTGAGCGAGCGGTCGGTGTAGACCACTGAATACTCGACCAGGCCCTCAGGATCGATACCGGGATAGAGCTTTGACATGGCGTAACTCCTTTGGCAGAGATGTAGTGATATCGACCCTAGCCTCGGCAGCACTTGCTTTCAAGCATGGCGGTACAAGACGACAGGGGAACAGTGATGCACAATCATCCTTCAGCCGGATCAATGTGTTTATCGATTTTCTCATCGAGACTCTCGGTCCGGCGGCCACAACCAAGCGATGTGAACAATGAATCGTCCGCTGTTTGTTTCTCTCGATGGGCCCAAGGGCACCGGCAAAACCACGCTGTTGGAGGCCGTTACGAAAGTACTGAGGGCGGGCAACAAGAAAGTCATCCGGCTTTGCGAGAGAAAAAGCGATCCTTTCAGGGGGGAAACCATGGCCCTGGTTAACACGCTTGCCAGAAATCCATCCATGGATCTGGAATGGGCTGTGTGTCAGCGCCTGGCTGATAGTCGTCGCTGGATTTCCCGGCACGTACTGACGAAGCAGCCGCTGGACAGCATTATCTTGATCGATCGCTGGTATCCATCTGATGCCGCATTTCGCCAATCCATCCCGTTTGCCGAGATTCTCCAGTTAAACCTGGAGCGGGACGTGCGAGTGCCGGACTTGCATGTCGGCGTCGTTACCGATGCGGATATTTCATGGGCAAGGGCTACGGCGAGATCTCGAGGATTGGGCGGCACTGTGATCCAGAAGCACGCAGAGCATGTGCGATGCACGGAGATGTTCGAACAAGCGGTCAAGGAGCATGGTTGGGTTCTATGTCGTAATGAGGGAACGATTGAGGACGCCACGATGCAGATGGTTTCTGAAATCTATAGGGTGTTGGGGTGATTGCTTGAATGGAGACAGGCGGTGATGCAGGGGCGCGCAACGTAATACATGATTTAACATAATATACATTACACGTAACAAAGTGTTTCAGGGTCAGCCCAGTTGCGCGCAGGTTTAGAATCTCCAGCAGCTGCTATAAAACGTCTTCCCCTGATGCTTGGCCATCCTTGAAATCTACGTCGCTCAATCCTCAATCCTCAATTCGCGTCAGCTCTTCAATCAGATTTCGATGCTGCGGAAACTGCGCCGTGAGTTTCTGACGCCCACCCATTTGCATGTCCGCGAAATCAAATCCTGGTGAAACCGCTTCACTGATCAAACCAAATCCATTCGTGCCATTCAGCAACCGTGAAGCTTTCCAGATTCCACCTGGCACGTGTAATTGCAATTGCTGACCTGCAAGCATGTCGTTGCCCATGATCAATGTCTGCAGTGAACCGTCCGCATGGATCAGGCTGTACTCGATGGGATCACCCAGGTGGAAATAATGCAGGATGTCGGACTGGTTGAAATGAAACTGACCCACCGGCGATTGCTCGGTCAGCAGATAATAAATCGACGTCATCAGATAGCGCGGACCGGATGCTGTTTGCAGCATGCCGCGTTGATCGGCTTGAAAGGTTCGACGCAAATAACCGCCTTCAACGTGAGCCTCCAGATTCAGCTCGGCAATCAAGGCCTCGACGGTGATTTTGCGTTGAGTCATGGCCTGCTCCTTCGATCTAGCGCCATTCACTTGATAGCTCAACTAAACGGCTATTTAGTGTAGTTAACCTAAAATAGCACCCTAATCGAAGACGTATGCCTCATTTCGCCTCGCCATTCCCGTCGCGAATAGCCGATACCCCGAGAGAAAGATAACAAGCATTCATAGCGGGAAATACCTTGTACATGTTGTTTGAGTCAGCGATCAAAACCACTTATAGCCAGAGGCAATAAATTAGATAACAAAATAATGCCACCTGGCCACTATCTAATTAGCTTGCTAACTAAGCCCATTGAAAGTCCTCCTCGTTTCGAACATCAAGCAGTCTCTGATTCACAACAACAAAGGCCCTCATCACCTTGAATACATTGAATAAACAACTCACCCGCAGATGCCCGATTTCGATGCTTGCCTATCGACTCAATAACGCCTGAAAAACGCCACTTCGTATTTTATTTGCAAAACGACAACAACCGTCTAGGTTCATGAATATCTTCACAGGCACATCAGTCAAATAATAAGAACAGCCTTCAAGGCGGGAGAACTCATTCCCCTGAAATAATTAAGACTCTGCTTTTAGTTACTGAACGGAACTCAGTCATCACAATCAAGAGGGATGCTTGATGAAGCACAGCCGTTGGTATCGTGCGCTCTCGAAAAAGGCGCCAGCCGAACATTTTTGGCTGTCATTGTTTTGCTTTTCAGGTCTGGTAATCGCCAGCTTCGTCTTGTTCGAACAGCAGATCCAGGATTTCCTGACTCATCTCGACCTGTACCTTCCGTCCTCCCCCACCCAGAAACTCAACCTCGCGCTGCTACTGATCGCCTTACTGGCGCTGGATGTGGTGCTGCCCGTGCCTTCCAGTGTGGTCGCGCTACTGGCCGTGGCCATGCTGGGCAGTGTCGGCGGTTATCTGGTGATTTTCATTGGCCTGTGCCTGGGGGCCGGGTTGGGGTATGCGCTAGGGGCCGGCTATTTCCGGATGCTTTCGAGTCGCCTCGGTTTGCATCAACGCCGGCCCGGGCAACTCGGGTATCGATTGGGCACGCTGTCATTGATCTGCCTGCGCGGCGTGCCCGTGCTGGCCGAAACCTCAGTGGTGGCGGCTGGCATGCAACGTTATCCGCTACGCTCGTTCTTGCTGGTCACCACCCTGGCTAACGCCGGTCTGGCACTGGCCTACAGCGCCATTGGCGCGTTCCTCGTCGAAGAGAACGCGCTGCTGGTGACTATCCTCGCCAGTATGGTGTTGCCGGGACTGTTCATCGCCGGGTACAGCCTGTTCAAGACCTTGCGCAAGCACGGCGCCGAGCAGACGCTCCGCGGACGTTTCGAGGTCAGTTACGACTACCCGGTGGTGTTCACCGATCATCTGTTCGATCCGTCCAATGCCTGCCTGCATCAGCAACTCACCGCTCGGCAAAGTGGCCGCGTGACCGTACTGGTGTTCGCCGATGAACAACTGCTGAAAAGCGCCCCGCAATTGCTGGAACAGATCGATGGCTATTTTGCTGCCTATACAGTGGATGTGCATTTGCAGGCACCGCCGATTGCCGTTCCGGCCGGTGAACTGAGCAAGGATTCACAGGTGTTACAGCAGCTCTACACCGACATGATGAGACATGGGCTGGACCGGCACTGCTATGTCCTCGCCCTCGGTGGTGGCGCTGTACTGGACTCCGTGGGCTACGCCTGTGCCACCTTCCACCGTGGCATTCGCCTGATTCGCGTGCCGAGCACCGTACTGGCCCAGAACGATGCCGGCATCGGGGTGAAAAACGGCATCAATGCCTTCGGCCAGAAGAATCTGCTCGGGACCTTCTACCCCGCCACGGCCGTGATCAATGACTTCCAGTTGCTGACCAGCCTTATCCGCCGTGACCAGATCGCCGGGCTGGCCGAGGCGGTGAAAGTCGCGCTGATCAAGGACCAGGCATTCTTCCAATGGATGGAGCAACAGGCCGACGCCCTCGCCCGCTTCGATCACCCGGCAAGCCGCTATGCGATTCGCCGCTGCGCCGAACTGCACCTGGAGCACATCACCGGTGCCGGCGACCCTTTCGAGCGCGCAAATGGGCGGCCGCTGGATTACGGACACTGGGCGGCGCACAAACTGGAAAACCTCAGCCACCACCGGTTGCGCCATGGCGAAGCGGTCGCCGTGGGCATGGCCCTCGACGGACTCTACGCCAATGCCCTCGGGCTTCTGAGCGATGCTGACAGTGAGCGGGTGATGAGCTTGTTGACCAAGCTCGGTTTCAACCTGAGCCCACCGGAATTGAACCTGAAAGATGTGCAAGGTCGTTCGCAGGTATTGCTCGGGTTGGAAGAGTTCCGCCAGCACCTGGGTGGACAACTTTCCATCCCGATGCTCAGCGGAATCGGCCAATCGGTAGACCTGCATGAAATCGACGACGCGCGGATGGAGCAGGCGCTGATGCGGCTGTCTACCTGCAGCGCTGCGGCCAGCAGCCTGAGCGAGGGCTTCGCGAAATGAACCAGACCCCGCAAAGCCTTAAAACCTGGATGACGCTGGGCCGGGTATCCAATCTGCCCACGGTCTGGACCAACACCCTGGCCGCCGCACTGCTGGCCAGCAGCGCCGGTGCACTGGCGCCGCCCTCATCGCTGGTGTGGGTTCTGCTGCTGGTCACCCTGTCGTTGGTGTATCTGGCCGGCATGTTGCTGAACGATCTACTGGATGCGGACTGGGATCAGCAACACCACAATCCGCGGCCCATCACGCTGGGCCTGGTCAGTCGCCAACAAGTGCGCCTCGCCACGGTGTTGCTGCTGACACTGGCCGCGGCCTCGGTACTCGGCCTGAGCCAACTGATCGATCAGCCGCATTGGCTGCTGGCCAGCGTCACGCTGTTGGTGGGCTGCATCATCGGTTACAACGTGCTGCACAAAAGATACGCCCACAGCGTGTGGTTGATGGGCGCCTGCCGCTCGGCGCTGTACCTCACGGCAGCGGCCAGTCTGGCGGTGCCACCGGAGCCGATCTGGCTCTGCGCGATTTTGCTCGGCGTCTACATCAGCGGGCTGACTTATCTGGCCCGGCATGAGCACCACAACCAGTTGCTCAGCCGCCTGCCGTTGATCCTGATGCTGAGTCCTCTGGCCCTGGCGATCTACTCCGAGAACCTGTGGTTCTGGCCGGTGCTGTTGCTCTGGCTCGGCTGGCTGGGCTGGCATTACTGGCACAACCTTGCCAACCCGAAACGCCGGCAAGTCCGCGCCTTTATCGGTGCAGGTCTTGCGGCACTGCCACTGTTCGATGCGTTGGTGATGGCCGTGGCCAACCAACCGTTGGGCAGCCTGCTGTGTGTTCTGGTGTTTTTGCTGCTCCCACATTTCCAGCGCTGGATCAAACCGACATGAACATGGACGTCACTGCGCCGCCAACGGCGGCCCTCGGCATGCGCCACGATTGCCTTGCCGAACAGCATCAGGTGTTGACCGGGCAACTCGATGAGAACGAGCTGCACTGGTGGCGTCAGGCGCAGGCGCAACTTGCCCGCCAGCCGGACGCCAGTACCGCGTCGCTCCTGAGCGGCCAGTGCAGGCGTCATCTGCGTGATCGTGCACTGCCCGACAGTCGCTGGAACCTGATCCAGCTGGCCCGCGCCTTGTTGCTGGCGCAAGTCCTTGAGCAATCACCGCCAGTCGGGCAACGGCCTCTGCTGCGTCAGCTATTTCTGTGGGGTGACGATCAGGAAAAGGTCGCCACCCTGAAAGCCTTCGACTGGTTCGACGGTCATGGGCTGTGCGTGGAACTGGCGTTGCAGGCCGGACGCACCAGCAACAGCCAGGTGTTTGCCGCCCTCGCCCTCGACACGCTCTACCCGTCGCGTCACTACCCGGAACGAGCCTTCCACCAACTGGTGCTGAAAGCGCTGGGCATGGGGCTCGACGTGCGACGCCTGATCGGTCTGGCGCAACGACGCAGCGTCACCCTCAATCAATTAGCCCTCGACCTGCTGGAAGAGCAACTCGCCGCTGACCGAACGGTGTCCGCCGGCTTGCCCCTGGCGATTGCCTTCGACCAGCTCGGCCCTGTGCAACGTCAGCGACTTATCGGCCTGAACCAGCAGCGACGTTTGCCGCCGGAATGGCGCGATCACCTGACCGACACGCCATCGAACTGATGCCCAACGACTCCTTTCCCTCAACGAGGATTCATCATGCCCAAGTATTTCGACCCGCACATTCATATGGTCAGCCGCACCACTGATGACTACCAGAACATGGCCGCTGCCGGAATTACCGGGGTGATCGAGCCAGCCTTCTGGCAAGGTCAGGCCAGAACCAGTGTCGGCAGTTTCATTGATTACTTCGACACCCTGTTGGGCTGGGAGCGCTTTCGCGCCAGCATGTTTGGCATCCATCACTTCTGCACCATCGGTCTCAATCCCAAGGAGGCCAATGACTTGTCGGTGGCCAACGAGGTGCTGGAGATTCTGCCGCGTTATCTGGTGAAGGACGGCGTCGTGGCGGTCGGCGAAATCGGCTACGACGACATCACGCCCGAGGAAGATCGTTTTCTCGCGGCGCAGTTGGAGCTGGCCAGACAATTCAATCTGCCGGTGCTGGTACACACGCCGCACCGCGACAAGATCGGCGGCACCAAGCGGACGTTGGCGGTGATTCGCGAGGTGGGGATCAACGAGAGTCTGGTGATCATCGATCACCTCAATGAACTGACCCTGCCGTTGGTGCTGGACAGCGACTGCTGGCGCGGTCACTCGATCTATCCCAACACCAAAATGTCGGAACAACGGATGGTCGCCCTGCTCCAGCAATACGGCACCGAGAAAATGGTGGTCAACAGTGCTGCCGACTGGGGCATCAGCGATCCGCTCAAAGTGCCGAAAACCGGTCAGGCGATGTTGGCGGCCGGCTTCAGTGAAGCCCAGGTCGAGCAGGTGCTGTTCCACAACCCCGTCGATTTTTTCGCCCAGAGCGGCCAACTGGATAAAACCTTGGTCAGCACCCCGCTGCCCATCGATCAGCGCCGGCAGTATCAGGAAAACTCCGCCCTGCGTGGCCAGGAACCGGTGATCAAATGAACGCCGGCAAGGGCTGGACGCCCGGACAGATCGGCTATTGCAGCAATGTGCACCCTACCCGCGACCTGGCCGGGTTGCAGTCTTCGATCGAGCAGCACTTTCAGGGCGTGCGGACCCTGCGCGGGCTGCAAGCGCAGAACAGCGGACTGTGGATCAGCGCCCTTGCCGCGTCCAGGCTGCAGCAGAAATCGGCGCGTTCGGCGTTTCTGAACCTGCTGCAACGCAGCGGACTGCGGCTGACATCGCTGAACGGTTTTCCCTACGGCCAATTTCATGACCGTGCGATAAAAGCCGAGGTCTACCTGCCCAATTGGGCCGAGCCGAAACGCCTGGCGTACAGCCTCAACCTGGCGCACATCCTCGCGCAGGCATTGCCGCCGGATTGTCATCAAGGGGTGATCTCCACCGTGCCGCTCGGCTATGCCGCCACCTGGACCCCGACGCTGCAACAACGGGCCGAGCAGCAACTGCGCGAACTCACCGCTTCGCTGGCCCAACTGCATCGGGAAACCGGCAAGAAGATCGTGTTCTGCCTGGAGATGGAGCCGGATTGCGTGCTGGAAACCACTGACCAGGCCATCGCCTTCTTCCGCCGCTGGCAAACCACAGACCCGAACCATCCCTATCTGGCGCTGTGCTTTGATGTCTGCCATCAGGCGGTGATGTTCGAAGACTGCTTTCAGTCGTTGGCAAAGCTGCGTCAGGCACAGGTACCCATCGGCAAGATCCAGCTGTCCAACGCATTGATTTGTCGTCTACCTGACGACGGGCGCCGCGAACAGGTGCTCAAGACGTTGAGTGACTTCTGCGAAACCACCTACCTGCATCAAGTGAAGGCGCGCGATGCGCAGGGTCGCCTGCAGGCCTGGGCGGATCTGCCCGCCGCCCTCGTCGAATGCGCAAAACTCCCGGGGCGTTACCCCGAACTGAGGATTCATTTCCACATCCCGTTGTTCAGCGAACAGCTGTTGTTGCCCGAGCTGAGCGGCAGTCAGATCGCCCTGTCGCAGACCTTCGATTTTCTCGCCAGCCACGAGGACTTTCGTCCGGTGCTGGAGGTGGAAACCTACAGCTGGGGCGTCCTGCCCGCGCAACTGCGGCCGACGACCGAGTCCGCCCAGCTTCAGGGGATCGCCGCAGAACTGAACTGGGTCGAGGACCAGTTGCGGCAACGGCGACTGCTGCAATCACAAGCGCAGGAGGCGTACGCCGATGCGCTCTGACTCTGCGCGTCAACCACTGCTGCTGATCAACGTGGTCGGGTTGACGCCGTCGTTGCTTGGAGAAGCGACGCCGCACATCAATGCCCTGCTGAAAGTCGCAAAAATGGCCAGCCTGCAACCGGTGTTTCCGGCCGTCACATCGTCGGTGCAAGCCTCGATTCTCACCGGGCGTCCACCGTCCGAGCACGGCATCGTCGGCAATGGCTGGTATTTTCGCGACCAGGCTGAAGTGCGTTTCTGGCTGCAACCCAATGCGCTGATTCAGGGCGAAAAGGTCTGGGAGACGCTCAAACGCGAGTTGCCCGGGTTTCGCTGCAGCCAGTTGTTCTGGTGGTACAACATGTACGCCGACGTGGATGCTGCCATCACCCCGCGCCCTCACTACCCGGCCGATGGCCGGAAAATGTTCGGTCTGTATTCGTCACCGGCTGCGCTGCACGAGCGTATCGAGCAACTGATTGGCGAGTTTCCGTTTCCGGGCTTCTGGGGCCCGGCGGCCGGCATTGCCTCGAGCCGCTGGATCGTCGATTGCGCCATCGCCGAATTTCAGCTCAATCGGCCCGACCTGCAATTGATCTACCTGCCGCATCTCGACTACAGCCTTCAGCGCGTGGGGCCGGAGCATCCGTCGATTGCCGACGAGGTTCGGGCCATCGACAAGGAAGTCGGCCGCCTGCTGGCGTTTGCCGAAGAACAGGGCGCGGCGGTGATGTTGCTGTCGGAATACGGGATCGAAGCGGTCAATCAATCGGTTTCAATCAACCGCCTGCTGCGCTCGGAAGGTTTGCTGGAGGTGCGCCAATCGCTGACCTGGGAACTGCTCGACTCCGGCGCCAGTGCAGCCTTTGCCGTGGCCGATCATCAGATCGCGCATGTCTACGTGAAACGGACCCAGGACATTCCCCGCGTCAAAGCGCTGCTGCAGCGCCAGCCCGGTATCGAGCAGGTGCTGGACAAGGCCGAACAGCGGGCGTTTCAGCTGGATCACCCGCGCAGCGGCGAGCTGGTGGCCGTGGCCGCAGCCGGTTACTGGTTCGATTACTACTACTGGTTCGATGATCGCAAGGCGCCCGACTTTGCCCGCACCGTGGACATCCACCGCAAGCCCGGCTACGACCCGCTGGAACTGTTCATCGACCCGGCCATTCGTTTCCCGAAATTGAGAGTCGCGCGGCGCCTGCTGCAGAAGAAACTCGGCTTTCGCTACTACATGGACCTGATTCCACTGGACACCGGACTGGTCCGTGGCAGTCACGGTCGCCTGCCCGAGCGCGAGGAAACCGGCCCGCTGTTCATCACCAATTGCGATCTGCCGTTGCCGCAAACCCTTGCGGCAACGGCAGTGAAACAACTGCTCCTTCAGCATTTTCTGGGGCACTCATACACCCACTCGGCCAATGCCAAGGAGCTTCCATGCGGCGAGCCATTTCTATAACTGTTCTCAGTGCACTGGCCGGTTTGGCTCAGGCACAGGACACCACCCCTTTCGATTGCAGCCAATTTCTGAAGTTTGGGACTGACATCACCAAGACCCGGGCTGCGTTCGAGCAGAATCCCGAGACCATGGCCTGGAACTGGTTCGTCTGTCTGAACCAGCCCAGCGCCGCCCAGACCAGTAATCGGGTTTGGGAAACGATGAAGCCTTCGGACCAGGTCTACCTGCCCAATGGTGCTGCGCCCGGCCCTTATGCCAGTAACGCGCCGCTCCCGGCCGCCGTGGAGACGCAAGCCAAAGCCCAGGGTATGGACCTGTCCCGCGCGTTCCATAACATCAATGCCACCCAACAGGTCGATGGTCTGGCGCTGCACATGGGCGGCGCCGTGCCGGCGGCGCAAAAAGGCAACCCCGTACGCTTTCAACTGCTGATGGGGCAAGACACGTTCGACTACATCGTGCAGCGTCAGGTCTACAACATGAATGGTCAGGCCGCACTGCCCGACAACCTTCACTTCCCGGCGACTGCCTGGGAGTTGAAAGCCGCCTGGCTGTGGATCGGCTCGGACACGACCTACCGACAAACTCTGGTCAACGACGGCTACTACGTAGCCCAGGCCTATTTCCAGCAGGACGACGGCACTTATCAGGTTGGCTATGCGGCATTGAGCGGGCTGCATGTCGTCAACAAACTGGACGACAGCTGGGTGTGGACCACCTTCGAAAACATCAACAACAGCAAATACACCGTGACCAACGCGCCGACACCGACGCCGATGACCAACACCACCGGGCCGACCCCGGCCGCCAAACCGGTGAATGTCAGCTTCCAGGCGAGTAATCCGACGCTGTCGAAGTACGAATTGATCGGAGTCGAGTACCAGCCCGTCACCCAGGTACTGGCCAACTCGCAGCTGGAATCGGCTTTCCAGAACACCTCGTCCTGCCTGGCCTGCCATGGCACCGCCGCCTACTCGAACGACAAGGGCTACTTCAATTTCGCCCTCAAGCAAGGTGGCGGCATCGTCTACCCAACCACTCCGCTGCCGGCCTCCGACTTCGCAGGCTACAAAAAACTGGACTTTGTCTGGTCGCTGAAACGCGCCCAGTGGCAACGCTAAGGAGCATGACATGAGCGTATTGAACTTCCCCCGCATCTACCTCAACGGCCATATGTTCTGGAACCCGCCGACGGCCAACAACAATGATGTGCTGCCGCTCTATGACGCGGTGAAGATGGATATCAACTGGCCGTTTACCAGCTACTACGACATCACGCAGCAGAACGCTCCCACCACCCTGATGCCCTGGATCATTTCACCCGTGCAGCAGAATAATCTGCCGCCCTATGTGCAGCAGGTTCCGACCAACGGAAGCCCAAACACCTTCCCGTTCATACCCGCCGAATGGGACCTGTTTGGCGACAACGCCTGCGGGACGGTGAGTTACCAGAGTACCCGCTCGACCATTATTGGCGGCGAGTTGCAGGCCAACACCTACATTGCTAAGGACGCGCTGGTCGGCAGGGACTTCCAGCTGCTCGGCAATCCCTTTGGCAGTCAGAGCCCGACGGCCGCCCGCTTCGTCGATATCAGCCCGTGGCAGAACACCTTCACGGCGCTGTACTTCGACAAGCTGCAGTTGGGGGATGCCACCTGTGGCCTGACCCTGAACCGTCAATACCGGATGCTCGACCGCTTCCTGACGTTCAATTGGGCCGGTGACTTTGGCGGTCTGGCGTATGTCACCACCACCTGGCAGACCTGTTTTCCCCGGGACAATCTGGAATGGGTCATCGGCGATTCCGTCCTGCTGAGTAATCTCCAGCAACAGATGGAGGCTCAAAACGCTCAGGGCCTGATGTTCAGGTTCGCCACGTACCTCACCTGTTACGACAGGAACGGTGTGTTCAACGACTTCCCGTACATCAACACCCGCAACAATGACCCATCGGCGCTGGCCCGTATGACAGCGATGTATCAAAAGGGGCTGGACAACGTTTCCGATATTTTCTTCAACCCCGCCTACAACCGTACCGTAGCGACCCTGGGTCTGTGGTTCGACCACGAATACCCCACGGCGCCCGCCGGCCCGCGTCTGGTCACCGACCAGAAGATCATGGTCACTCGCCCCGGCATGTCTCAGCCGACAAGCACCAATCTGGGTGTGACATCGGCGCAGATCACCAACAACACGCTGTCGCTGGATCTGGCCAACACATTTCCGTTCTATCCGCTGGACAAGAACGCCGATGTCCTGACTGCCGAGAAGTTCCAGGCCGGCGACTATAAGCTGGGCGTATCGCAGAACGGGAATTTCGTGCCGGTGATCGACATCGGTTTCGATCAGTACCAACAGTCGGCATTCGACAAGCGCTCGGGCCTGCTGGACCTACCCCTCAGCGCAGCGCAAACGGCCACCTTGCAATCCGGCCCGCTGGAACTGCAGCAACAGACTGCATCAGGCCCCGTGAAAGCCGCCACTCAGCAAGTGTGGACTGCGGAGGTAGTAGAAAGTGGCACCTTCGTCGACGTGAACGATCGCAAGACGCTGAACATCATGGTGCAGAAAAATGGTCAACCGGCCGCCAACACCACACTCTGGGTGGTGGAATACGGCAACCCTTACAACGTGACCACCAGCGACTACTACCTGACGTTCAGAAACAACCCCGACTTCACGCTGTTCTACGACAACGCAGACCGCAACAAAAACACCGCCCACCTGCCACAGTTCAAGGGCATGGCACCTGTAGCGAACTACCTGGCCACCGGCAGCGGTCGTCGACTGGTCAATCTGGAAGCCAAAGACAAACCGGTGGGCGTTCCGGTCAGTTATCAGTCATTCATGAATGGCTCAAGTAAACCGATCACGGTCCCCCTGACCCCTTGCCTGGAATTCGACGCCGGCGTCTACGTCAGCGGAACGCTGGATAACGATCAGACGGTGGATTACTCCTACGTCGCCACCACCACCGACGCCAATGGCATCGCCCAGGTGAGTTTCAAGGCTCTGGCCCCGGGTTTCCCTACGCTGCGCTTCATCGTCAAGGAAGGCACCAGCGACCCGGTCATCCCCTTCAGCTTCGCGCTCACAAACGCCCAGACCGACTTCCTCGCGCCGCTGCGCGTCCTGCCTCTGGACATGCAACTGCAGCAGGACTTCGTCAATTACTGGAACGACATCTACAAGGACAAGAATGCGCCCGAAGCGATCTGGGATGACTTCATCTACCCACGGGTTCTCAAGACGTTCTATTACCTGTACCCGATCATGAACAAGTTCATGCCGCTCAACTCCCGGACACGGGTGGAAGGTGCCGTCGACCAGTTGATCCGGCTGATCAGCAAGGAGTACCAGGAAGAAAGCACCCTCGCGATGCCCATCACCCGCGACCTGTCGCAAAGCCGGCGCGCCGTGCTGGAGTTGTGGGCGCAGAAACTGGTCAAGCGCAACTTCCCGCCCATGCAACTCAAGATGAGTGATTACGACGACCTCTGATCCATCAGGAAAGATGAGCCGCTGCGGGCGTTCAGGCCCGCAGTGCGCCTTGCCAGGGAGTGACCCATGAACGTCAGCCTCTTGAACCGTCTGTTGCTGTTGATCCTGTTGTTCTGTCCATCCGCATTCGCCCAGGACAGCGGCGCCGTCTACTTCACCAATGGCGTACACAACACGCTGGGGTGCAATGAACAGAACGGCAACTGCATCGCCAAACGCAATCCGGGTGAGCCTTCCGATCCGTTCTTCCCGGCATTCTGGATCAGCAACTGGACCCTGTACCGGGTGATGCACAACTACGAAAACAACCCGCCGCCGTACAGCAACCCACCAACGACCCTGACGCCTGCGGACTACACCGTCTCCCACGGGACCAGCTACTACGACACAACCTACATCCCGCCGGATGGCGACGGCTTCGGCGCCATGATGGAGCACTACGAGAAATACTGTCTGCCGATCTTCCCGATCAAGAACAACAACTACACCTGCTCGTTCGTCTCCCTTGGCAACAAGGCGTACTTCCTGACGTATCCGCAAGACCGCCCGAAAGACATGCCGGCCTGCTGCATGTTTTCCCCGATGAATCATCCGCCACGGCAGGACTTCATCGAGCACCTGCCCTACAGCGCCGAGCGCAGTAAAAACCTCGATGGCAGCGTGCAGGCCTACGCCCTGGATCTTGATTCGCCGCAAGGTCCGATCCTGTTCGGCTATGCCTTCTACAAAAAAATGTCGGGACAACCGCCCTACCGGCCACCGCAATCGTTCTTCTTTTCAGGCGATACCAGCGTCGCCAACGCACCGATCGTCAGCCAGAACTACACCGATTTCCGCATCGCCAAACCGAACCCGAAACAGACGTGGGCGCAGGTCGCCGCCATGTGCCCGTCGAATCCGCCACCCTGCCAGTTGTTCGAGCCACCAGAGTCGCAGAGCAATGGCCACAAGGCGCAGTGGAACAAACTCATGCAGCGTAAACCGTGATCAACGACGAAGGATCGCCATGAAAACCACACTCCGTTATTCCGTGATGTTGCTGGGTCTGGCCAGCCTGCCGGTGCTGGCCAGGGAACAAGCCATGCCGTCGGTGCAGTCCAGCCAGTTGAACTGCCAGCCGCCCAGTACGGCACCGGCCGCCACGGCCGGACAGGATCAGTTCGATCAATACAGCTGGCAGATGTTCATCGCCCTGAGCTGGCCGGCAAAGAGCGGGCAGCGCGGCAATCCCGACTGCACCCAACAGCCCGGTGCGGCCGGCTACACCGTCTGGCAGACCTACAAGACCGTAGGCGAAATCTTTCTGCCGAACGCCACCAATCCGGGGCCGTGGAATTCCCCGCAGATCGCAAAAAGTTTCAACATCATCAACATCGCCTCTTTGAAAAACAGCGCTCAGGTGAATGCCGTCGATCAGGCGGTCGGCGGCTGGTTGATCGATCAGGCGAAAAACCCGACCTATTACGACATTTCGGCCAACGAGACCTCCTACAACTACATCGTGGGCAACAACTTCTATAACGCCGACGTCGTTTCCAAAGCCAACAACATCCAATTCCCCTGGGGCGTCATCGAGATCAAATCGAGCTGGCGCATCCTCACCTCCAATGACAACGCCAGCCGTTACCTGACCATGCTCGCCCGGGTGGCGACTTTCAATGATCAGGGCCAGAAGAACGGTGTCACCGAGGCGTATCTGGGGCTGGTCGGCCTGCACATCATCACCAAGGCCAACGGCTATCCGCAGTGGATCTGGTCGACATTTGAACAGGTCGACAACGTTCCGCCCAAGGCACTGGTAAACGGCAAATGGGTCGATCAACCAGTCGCGGGCACGGCCTATTCCTACTTCAACGCCGCCGCACCCGCCGCGTCCCTCAACCAGTCACCGTGCGACTGGCAGACTCAGGGCCCGCATCAGGTCTGCGTTCCCAAGCCCGGCACCACGTTCCAGACCCCGAACCCGCTGAACCGGGTCACCCCGATCGCCGACATCACGAACCAGATCAACGCCAGTTACCAGACCGACCCGGGGTTGCAAAAAAGCGTGTTGAAGTACTACCAGCTCATCACCACCCAGCGCCCGCTGATGCCTGACAACCCGGGCAATCCGCTGGGTCAGCCGACGCCGGCACTCTCGGCCAATGTGACCATGGAAAGCTACATCCAGCCCAACAGCAGCTGCATGAACTGCCATTCCATGGCGACGCCGGTCAAGAGTCCTTACAAGTCCGACTACTCCTATCTGTTCAAATTCGCCAATTCGCCGCTCGGCAAAACCATCAAGGACGGGAAATAAATCATGAGCATCCTCAATGGCCCGCGACTGAATTTCTGGGGTGGTATCCGCACGGATGTCAGCCTGCCGAACAACTCACCGACCATGCAGTACAACGGCATCAAGAACTGGCCGATCTTCGACCTGACTACCTCGACCCTCGCACCGACTGCCCAGTCCTACACCGATGATCAGTTGAACAGCATGATCAATGCGCCCACGGGCGACTACTACACCGCCGGCGGCTGGAATCATTACGGGCAGCATGTCGTCGACATGCAAAACGCGCTGATCAGTTCTCAGGGCAGCCCGGGCAGCGTCAGTACCACTGGGGATATGGTGGGCCAGCCGGTCTATCTGCTGGGTTCTGTGGACCCGGTGACCGGACAAGGGCCGGTATCGGGCCCGATGATGGTGGACCTCGACCCCACCTCGACAACCACCACCCAGATATTTGTCGGTGGTCTGCAAATCGGTGGCAGTGACAATATCCAATTGCTGATTCGCGCCAATACTGTTTGCAGCAGTCTGGATCTCGGCATGCGGGTGCTGCAGCCACTACCGAAGGAGATGGATGCACCCGGCTCTTGCCGTATCAGTGGCACATTCCAGCTGACCTTTGCGCTGAGCAGTATTGTCAGTTGGAACCAGAACAGCAGCGGTTTGCGATCGATCATCCAGGCACCGGGGGCCACCGGTATCGTCCTGCGCTTCGTGATGTTCGAAATGTGTCCGACGATGACCACTCCCCAGTTGCAAGCCGATTATGCCGCCGGCAGAGACACCCCGAACCCGAGCATTGGCCGGGTCATCGGTACATTGGCTCCGGCTTTCGCAAATGAGCCGCTGAACTGTCAGGTGGGCCGTCAGATCGTCAATCAGGACACGGGCGGCACCGGCTACGCAGACCTGAGCAGCCCGGCAATGCTGAGCGTCGACATGGTCAACATCATTCCGAAAGAGACGTTCAGGACCGTCAGGGATGACATCACCAGCCCAATCGGACCTAACGGGAATTACGGTCCTGTGACCCTGGCAGCCGGTACGACCACCCTGACCACACTCGATCCGACCAGCAGTCCACTGCTCGATTATTACGTGTATGGCGGCATTGTCGATCTGCCGCTCGATACAACTCAACAGTCTGCTGTCAGATCCTCAGCGTTGGCCATCAACGCCCCCGGCACGGTCGCCGGGACTACGTTGCAGGCAACAGAGTCCGTCTATCGGATCTATGCAGATCAACGCAGTGTCTATACCGAGGACTACCCACAGGGACTGTCGATTACGCTGCAGGTCCGGTATCTGGGTGCTGCGGTGACCAGGACAACTGAAATCGATCTCACCGCCGCGCCCTCGGGACCGTATTACACGCAACAGCGGTACTGCGACTTCCTTTATTTCCCACCTGCCCTGACGGTGAGCCCCGGTCAGTTGTCCGTCACGTTCTCCGTCAACGTAAAACCCGCAGCGGCGCCCCTCGCCGGTTTCGTCGCCCTGACCTACACCGTCAACGGTCAGGACAGCGGCACCTATTTCACCAACTTCCGCAAATACGCCCAGACCGACTTCGGCATCCCCAAAGGCACCACCATCACATGGGAACTGATGTATCCGAATGTCCTGCGTTTTCACTACCTGGCCTTCCCCGCCATGTCTCGCTACATCCCGCTGAACCAGCCCGACGCGATCATGGGCGCGAAGAACCCGATCCTCGCCCGAACCTCGGATGCCTATAAAGGCACCACGCTGTTCATGCCGGTTGTGCGGTCGATGTCGCCCTCTCAGCGGGCGTTGTTGCGGGCCTATCTCACGGGCGAGCCGTGGCAACCGCCGCTGTGATCGCGCCCCCCGCCCATGGAGAGAAATCTATGACTGTTGATATTCCTGCGCACCCACGCGAAACCTTGCGCCCCAGCACAATCATCGCCGAAGGTTTGCTGAACCCACGCGGCGCCTGCGTGCAGGCCGATGGCAGCCTGCTGCTGGTCGAAGCCGGTTCAGGCCTGCCAGACCAGACGTTCAGCGGTCGCATCAGCCAACTACGACCGGACCCGCTCAAGGACGGCGCCTGGCTCGCCCGCGAAACCCTGGCACAAGGTTTTCGCGCCATGAACATGCAGGCCCGTATGCTGCGCGATGAAATCATGGGGCTGTCGGACATCGCCTGTGGTGACGGGCGTTGCCTGGTCAGCCAGACCGATTATGTCGAGGGCTCAAAACTGCTGGACCTGCAATACACCCCGCCCGAGCCGGTCTTCCACAGCCGGGGCAATCTGAATGCGCTGTGTTATCACCCGACCCGCCGCAGTTGGCTGGCGGTCAAACCCGATACCAATCAGTTGGTGGAATTCAGCACCGGCGAAGTTGAGCAGGTTCTGGTGCAGTTGCCCGAACTGGACAGGGGCCAGGAAGCCGTCCCCGTCACGTTGGTGTATGAACCGGCGACGGACGCCATACTGATCAGCCTGTTCTCCGGAGAGCTGCAAAGCGACCCGGGCCGCAAAGGCATCGATTTTGCCGATCAGGCCGGCCAGGTAATCCGGGTCTGGCCCGACACCGGCCGGATCGAAGTGCTGATTCGCGGCCTGCAGCTGCCCACCGGGCTGGCGCTGTGTCCGCAAGGGAACGTGCTGGTGCTGGAACTCTGCAGCCACTTGCAACAGCCGTTGCCGCCTGACTGGAATGGCGAGCCCATGCATGGCGGCTTCAGCCGGTTCAGCGGGCGACTGTTGAGTTGTAACCTGCAAACCGCCGAGGTGACTGTGCTTGCCCGCGACCTCGATACCCCGTCCAACCTGTGCCTGTTGCAGGATGCGGTGCTGGTGAGCGAAGGCATGGGGTTGACAGGTCGGCCGCTGCCCACCCCTGACAATAAAGTGGTTGCGTTGAGCGGCAGGCTGCGTCGAGTACAGCTCTGAAAACAGATGAAAAAAGGTGCGGCCCTGTCAAGGACGCACCTTCTGTGTATTGGGTGAGCACAATCTTGCCGATCAATACGCCAGGCACGCTCGCTTCAACGTTTCGCTCGGCAACTCATTGAACAGCGCCCGATAGCTGCTGGAAAACCGCCCCAGATGCCAGAACGACCAGTTCATCGCCACTTCGGCCACTGTGGTTTCTGTCGGCCCGCGTTTGCGCAACTCGCGATGTGCGCTGTTCAACCGTCGCAAGCGCAGCCAGTGGCTCGGCGTCATGCCGGTGAAGTCTTTGAATGCATGCTGCAACTGCCGTAGCGAGACGCCCGCCACCTGAGCCAGTTCCAACAAATTGACAGTCTCTTCCGGCGAATCGGCCGCCCACTCCCCTACTCGCTTCATGATCGTCCGCTCCTCGCTACGGCGCTGCAAACCGTCGCGATCCAGGTGCACGCGAGCGTTATCGAGGATAAACAGACAGTCTTCCAGCAACTGTTGAGTCAGCGCTTCTTTACTAGGCGGATCAAGGGTTTGCGTCAACTTCGTGAGCGTCGAGCTTAACCAGCGACTGAACAAGGCGTTCTGTCCGCCGTTCAGCGGCGCCATGAACAATCCCTCGAGTCTCGCCACATCCAGACCGTGCTGACGGACAAATTCCGGGCCAAACACCACGGCGATTTCCTGGTAGTTCTCCGGGGTGATCCAGATGTTGCGGCTCTCTTCGTTGAGCAGATACAGCGCGTTGTCACTACGGTCGAAACAGAACGCCAAGGCACCCGGCGGTGCGCTGAAATTCTGCTCGACGCGGGTGTTCATCTGCTCTTCGTAAACCTGCACGCCCTGCAAGTCCAGATAGCGAATCTGCCCGGCGAAATGCCCGGGAGACATCTGCTGGTAATGCTGGACCCAACCCGGCGTGGCGCGGATTTGCTCGGTGACATCAGCGGTATTGAAAGCCTGAACCTGTAGCGGATTGCACGTTGTCATGGGAGACCTTGCGCACTCTTTTGGTGCGCTTTGGTGCTGCTTAAAGTGGATAGATGGAACTGCGAGGCACGCCCAAGATAGTCGTCAACGCGCCACAGGGGAAGGGGCGGAAGATGAAACCCGCCCTCCCCGGCGTCTATAAAACCAATAACGAGGTCTTTATGAATGCCCCTTTCGATCAGCTGTTCACGTGGCTGAAAGATCACAAGATTACCGAAGTTGAATGTGTGGTCAGCGACCTGACCGGCATTGCCCGCGGCAAGATCGCACCGACCAACAAGTTCCTGCATGAGCGAGGCATGCGCCTGCCGGAAAGTGTGCTGCTGCAAACGGTAACCGGGGATTTTGTCGACGACGACATCTACTACGACCTGCTCGATCCTGCCGATATCGACATGGTCTGCAAGCCAGTGGCTGACGCGGTCTACGTGATTCCATGGGCGATCGAGCCGACCGCCATCGTCATCCACGACACCTTCGACAAGTTCGGCAACCCGATCGAACTGTCGCCGCGCAACGTACTGAAGAAAGTCTTGCAACTCTATACCGACAAAGGCTGGAAGCCGATTGTTGCACCGGAAATGGAGTTCTACCTGACCCAGCGCTGCGAAGACCCGGACCTGCCGCTCAAGGCGCCACTGGGCCGTTCGGGCCGTGCGGAAAGCGGTCGTCAGTCGTTTTCGATCGACGCCGCCAACGAGTTCGATCCGCTGTTCGAAGACGTCTACGACTGGTGCGAACTGCAAGGTCTGGATCTGGACACACTGATCCACGAAGACGGCCCGGCGCAGATGGAAATCAACTTCCGTCACGGCGACGCACTGGATCTGGCGGACCAGATCACCGTGTTCAAACGCACCCTGCGCGAAGCGGCGCTCAAACACAACGTCACCGCCACTTTCATGGCCAAGCCGATTGGCGACGAGCCCGGCAGCGCCATGCACCTGCATCAGAGTGTGGTGGAAATCGCCACCGGCAAGCCGATCTTCGCCAATGCCGACGGCACGATGAGCGACCTGTTCCGCCATCACATCGGCGGGCTGCAGAAATACATCCCGAAAGTACTGCCAATGTTCGCGCCCAACGTCAACTCGTTCCGCCGCTTCCTGCCGGACACTTCGGCACCGGTGAACGTCGAATGGGGCGAAGAAAACCGTACCGTCGGCTTGCGTGTGCCAACCTCCGGCCCGGAAGCGATGCGCGTGGAAAACCGCTTGCCGGGTGCCGACGCCAACCCGTACCTGGCGATCGCCGCGAGCTTGCTCTGCGGTTACATCGGCATGATCGACAAGGTCGAGCCGAGTGCTGCCGTTGAAGGTCGGGCCTACGAGCGCCGCAATTTGCGCTTGCCGATCACCATCGAAGAAGCGCTGACGCAAATGGAAGAGTGCGACACCGTTGCCCAGTACCTGGGCAGCAAGTTCGTACGCGGTTACGTCGCCGTCAAACGCGCCGAGCACGAAAACTTCAAGCGCGTGATCAGTTCATGGGAACGCGAGTTCCTGCTGCTGAGCGTCTAAACCAATCCGCAAAGCCCCTTCACCCCCTGTGGGAGGGGCTTTAGTGGGAGGGGCTTGATCCCGAAAGCGGTGTGCCAGTCAACAGTAATGTTCAACGTGCCGGCCTCTTCGGGAGCAAGCCCCCTCCCGCAGAGGAACAATGAGCGACCTGAAAATCCAGAACCACCTGAAAAAATCCAATAACTTCAAGAGGTGTCGATATGCGTCTACTGAAATCCATGGTCCCCGCCGCACTGGCGCTGGTGTGCAGCACTGCAGCCCTGGCTCAGCCACAGGTCAGCGTCTACAACTGGACCGACTACATCGGTGAAACCACCCTCGCCGACTTCCAGGCCAAGACCGGGATCAAGGTGATCTACGACGTTTTCGATTCCAACGAAACCCTGGAAGGCAAGCTCCTCGCCGGCCGTACCGGCTACGACGTGGTGGTGCCGTCCAACCACTTTCTCGCCCGTCAGGTGAAGGCCGGCGCGTTCCTCAAGCTGGATCGCGAGCAGCTGCCGAACTGGAAAAACCTCGACCCGAAACTGCTTGCGCTGCTGGAGAAAAACGACCCGCAGAACGCGCACTCGGTGCCGTACCTGTGGGGCACCAACGGCATTGGCTACAACGTCGACAAGGTCAAGCAAGTGCTGGGCATCGATCACATCGACTCCTGGGCGGTGCTGTTCGAGCCGGAAAACATCAAGAAACTCTCGCAGTGCGGCGTGTCGATGATGGACTCGGCCGACGAAGTGTTCCCGGCCATCCTCAACTACATGGGTATGGACCCGCGCAGCGAAAACCCGGAAGACTTCAAAAAGGCTGAAGCCAAGCTGCTGAGCATCCGCCCGTATATCACCTACTTCCACTCCTCCAAATACGTCTCAGACCTGGCCAATGGCGACATCTGCGTGGCCTTCGGTTACTCCGGTGACGTGTTCCAGGCCGCCAACCGCGCCAAGGAAGCCAAGAATGGCGTGAACATCGCCTACGCCATTCCCAAAGAAGGCGCCAACCTGTGGTTCGATCTGTTGGCCGTTCCCACGGATGCGGCCAACGCCAAGGAAGCCCACGCCTTCATTAATTACCTGCTCGATCCACAGGTGATCGCCAAGGTCAGCGCCTCAGTCGGTTACGCCAACCCGAATCCGGCCGCCAAGCAGTACATGGACGTGGCGCTGGTGAGCAACCCAGAGGTTTATCCGTCGCAGGAAGTCCTCGACAAACTGTACATTTCCACCACCCCGCCCCAGTCGATCATGCGTCTGATGACCCGGTCCTGGAGCAAAGTGAAGTCGAACAAATGAATCAGTACACCCAGGAACACGCCCGCTCCTATTACGCAGCTTCGGCGCGGGCAACCACTCCCTACCCCAAGCTGGACGGCGACCTGAGCGTTGATGTCTGCGTGATCGGCGGCGGGTTCACCGGGGTCAACACCGCCATCGAACTCGCTCAGCGCGGGTTGTCGGTGGTGTTGATCGAGGCCCGACGCATCGGCTGGGGCGCCAGCGGGCGCAACGGCGGGCAGTTGATCCGCGGCATCGGCCATGAAGTCGAAGGCTTTGCCCGCTATGTCGGTAATGACGGCGTGCGTTACTTGCAACGCGCCGGCATTGATTCGGTGGAACTGGTGCGCCAACGCATCACTGACCACAACATCGAGTGCGACTTGCGCTGGGGCTTCTGTGAGCTGGCCAACACTCCCGCCCAGTTCGCCGCGTTCAAGGCGGAGCAAGTCAGCCTCGGAGAACTTGGCTACCGCCATGAGACCCGGCTGGTCGGCCCCGAGCAGATTCGCAAGCAAGTGGTCAACGCCGACGTCTACGCCGGTGGTCTGGTGGACATGGGCTCCGGCCATCTGCATCCACTGGACCTGGTGCAGGGTGAAGCGCGCCTGGCGGCGTCCCTCGGCGTGCGAATTTTCGAACAGAGCCCGGTGCAGCAGATCATCCACGGCGAAACCGTCCTGGTGCGCTGCGCCAACGGCACCGTGCGCGCCGGCAGTCTGGTGCTCGGTTGCAACGCGCACCTGGACGAACTCGAACAGCAGCTCAGCGGCAAAGTACTGCCCGCCGGCAGCTACATCATCGCCACCGAGCCGTTGTCCGAGGAGCGCGCCGCGCAACTGATCCCGCACAACCTTGCACTGTGCGACCAGAAAGTCGGCCTCGATTACTACCGGCTCTCGGCAGATCGGCGTCTGTTGTTCGGCGGTGCGTGCCACTACTCCGGTCGCGATCCGGCGGATATCGCCGCCTACATGCGACCGAAGATGCTGAAAGTCTTCCCGCAACTGGCGGATGTGCGCATCGACTATCAGTGGGGCGGCAAGATCGGCATTACCGCCAACCGCTTCCCGCAGGTCGGGCGTCTCAAACAGCAGCCGAACGTGTTCTACGCTCAGGGTTATTCCGGTCACGGCCTGAACGTCACGCACTGGTGCGCCAAGTTGCTGGGCGAGGCAATCCACGCGGGCCACAGTCAGGGCATGGACGTGTTCAGCGCGGTGCCACACATGACTTTCCCTGGTGCCCCGGCCCTGCGTTCGCCGCTGCTGGCATTGGGCATGTTCTGGTATCGGCTGCGTGAGCTGGTGGGTTGACGGCGTAACAGGAATTAATCCTTTCGGTTTGCTCTATCGCAAGGCACTTCTATATTGATGAAGTGCTTTTGCGTTCCTGGCGCTCAGTGCCCAACAAACCGAGGAGGACATGGATGAAGTCGTCAGCCGCCGATGAGCCGCGAGCACCGGGCCAAGCCCCGATCAAGACCCGACGTTTCAGCATTTCACTGGTGTGGATCGTCCCGATCGTGGCGGTGCTGGTCGGCGTTTCGCTGGTGGTGCACAACCTGATGCAGGAAGGCCCGACGATCATCGTCAACTTCAAGACCGGCAGCGGCCTGACCGCCAACAAGACCGAGGTCAAATACCGCAATGTGGTGATCGGTCAGGTGACAGACGTTGAGTTGAGCGGCGATCAGAAAAGCGTCGACGCCACCATCAAACTGTCCAAACAGGCCGAAACCTTCACCCGCGAAGACTCGCAATTCTGGGTCGTGCGCCCCCGCATCGGCGCCGGCGGTGTGTCGGGCATCGACACCCTGCTCTCCGGCGACTACATCGGCGCCGACATTGGTCAGGCCGACAACCGCGCCAAACACTTCAAGGGCCTGGAAAATCCACCCCCCATCACCTACGGCGAACCGGGCAAGCGCTTCATGCTTCACGCGCCGGATCTTGGCTCGCTGGACATCGGTTCTCCGGTTTATTACCGCAAGATTCCGGTCGGCCAGGTCGTCACCTACACCCTCAATTCCGAGGGCAAAGGGGTGGATATCGAAGTCTTCATTCACTCGCCGAACGACACGTTCGTCACCGAGAACACCCGGTTCTGGAATGCCAGCGGCATCGATATCAATGTCGGCGCCAATGGCTTTGCGGTGAAGACCGAATCGCTGTCGACCCTGCTAGTGGGCGGCATCGCTTTCCGTGCTCCGGATTACAGCCCCAACGATGTCGCAGCCGCCGATGACAAGGATTTCGAGTTGTTCGCCGACCAGCAGACCGCCCTTGCCCCACCCAACGGCAAGGCGCAATACATGGTGCTGCGTTTCGACCAGTCGCTGCGCGGGCTCAAGGTCGACGCGCCGGTCGAGTTCCTCGGCATGGAGATCGGCCGGGTGGTGGGAATCAACCTGGATTTCGACGCGAAAAAGCGCACCTTTCCGCTTAATGTCGGGATCGTCATTTACCCGCAGCGCCTCGGCCAGGCCTACAAAAAGATGCTGACCGAATTCAAGCATGATCCCAACGACGAAGCCGCCGGCATTCGCCTGCTCGGCACCTTCGTCGATAACGGCCTGCGCGCCCAGGCCCGTAGCGGTAACCTGCTGACCGGACAGCTGTACATCGCGCTGGATTTCTTCCCGAAAGCCGAGAAAGTCGCATTCGATGCAACGGTCCGGCCAGTGATCCTGCCAACCATTCCCGGCAGCCTCGAGCAACTGCAGGAAAAACTCGAGTCGGTGGTCGACAAGCTCAACAAACTGCCGGTCGACAGGATTGCCAGCAACCTCGACAGCAACCTCGTGGAGTTACGCAAAGGCCTGACCCAGTTCAACGCGAAAACCTTGCCGGGCGTGCAGAACACGCTGGCCGACGTGAGCAAGACCTTGCAGTCCGCCAGTTCGACATTGGCCGAAGACTCTCCACAGCGTGAGAAACTGACCGAAACCCTCGACGAACTCGGGCGCATGTCGCGTTCGCTGCGGGAGCTGTCGGATTACCTGGGGCGCCATCCGGAATCGCTGATCCGTGGTCGCCCGGACAACGCTGCACCGCTGGACCTGAAGGGACCACCGCGCAATTGAGCACAGGAGCTACCCCATGGCTTTACCGCTGAAGATCACCGTGCTCGCTGCGTTTTTGCTCCTTGGCGCCTGCCGCAGCGAACCGATCAGCTTTCACACCCTGACCCCGGTGCAGTTGCCCACTTCCCGCGCCGGCACGCAGATTCCCATCGAGGGCATCAGCGTGCCGCCGCAAGTCGACCGCCCGCAAATCGTCATCCGTCAGGGCAACAACGGCCTGGCGATTCTGGAAACTCAATGGTGGGGCGCAAGTCTGGCGGATGAGTTACGCAGTGCGTTAAGCGATCAACTGAGCAATACCGGCAGTCGCGGCAATGTCTCGGTGCGCATCGATGTGCAGCGGTTTGATTCGATCCCCGGCCAATACGGACTGATCGACGTCAAATGGCGCCTGCGCCCGAGCGGTGCGGCGGACAATAGCCTGCTGACGTGCCATTCGACCTTGCAAACACCCTCCGGCCCGAGCATCGATGAGCTGGTGACGGCACAACAGAATAACGTCAGACGCCTGGCGGCACTGATCAATCAGGCGGTGGGCAATTCACGCACGTGTCCGTCGGCAACTTGAGTCGCCGCCGATAGCGTGACGGTGAAACGGCAACCGTTGGGTTCGCGAGTCACCAGTTGGACTTGCCAGCGTTGATGGCTGCAGATCCGCTGCACCAGCGACAACCCCAGTCCAAGCCCTTCACCGCGCTGTTCATCACCGCGCACGAATGGCTGAAACATCGCGTGGCGTTTCTCTTCCGGTATTCCGATACCACTGTCCTCGACCACGAAGCTGTCCTTGAGCAATGACAACCGGACAAAGCCGTGATCGGTGTAGTGCCAGGCATTACGCAAAAGATTGCCCATGACCGACTGCAAAAACGTCAGGTCATAGCGCGTGGTGCCAGCCAGTTGCGGCTCGTAGATAAACTCCAGACCCTTTTCGCGAATCAGTCGCCCCCAGATTTCCACCTGAGCATCGGCAATATCCTTGAGGGTGCAGGTGGCTGCGGTGCCAAGCTCTTCAGGCTTGCGCGCGAGCATCAAAAAGGTCTCGACCAGTTGGCGCATCTCGGCGCTGGCGCGGGCAATGCGTTTGACCTGCGCAGTGGAACGCGGATCAAGCGAAGGGTTGACCAGCAACAGCTCGCAGGAGCTGGCCAGAATCATCAATGGCGTGCGCAGTTCATGGCTCACGTCACTGGTGAAGAGCTTTTCCCGATTCAGGGTTTCTCGTAACCGGCCAAGGGTCTGGTCAAAAGACTGTGCCAACTCCCCTACCTCATCATCGGCATAATCGGGACGCAATGCCGGGGCAACCGCAATCAACTGATCACGATGACGCACCTGCCCCGCCAGGCGAATCACCGGTGCCATGACCTGACGCGCCAACAACCTGCCGAGCGCGACAGCCAACATGACGCTGAGGATGAAGCCGACGATCACCACGACGAACAGCAGGTGCTCCCGCTGTTCAAAACTTTCCTGATTGCGCAGCAGCACATATTTGCGTCCGCCAACCGCGTCGACCATGGCGTAGAAGTCATCGCCGTTGAGCGATATCTCCTGGAAACCCAAGGGCAGGCTCGCCAATGGCTCCGTCAGCGCCATGGGACCCGGGCCGTTCTCGAAGAAAAACAATTCGCTTTTTTCCGGCTCATGCCGCCATTGGCTGATGTCGTCCATCGCCAGCAACCGGCGCAACCCACCGTTCAGGGCGGTCATGGTCAACTTGTGTTCCACGACATGTACGGTGGCGACAATGCCCATGGCGAACACACCGGCAACCAGAGCGCTCATCAAGGCGAACACAATCACAATTCGATTGGCGAGGCTTTGCTTGAGGTCCATCCGGTTCAATGACTCCAGGGCTGATATCAGAACATAGGCAAGCTTGCGCGCGATGACGTTGCCCAAGGGGCGCAGCTTCGCCTCCATCGCTGCCATTGTTAAGTAGCTCCGATAAACAAAACGCGTATTTGAGTTTGTTTATCAAATAGCCGTTTTAGTTAAAACACGCTGCCCCTCGCAAATTTTTCACATGTTCTTCACTGCCCCGCCACGTGTCTGACCGTAGTGTTCAGCAGCCATTCAAGCAAACCACCGTAAAGTAACTAACCTTCTCGAGCTTACGTTGCACTTTGTGTGCGCTGAATGGAACTCGGGAATGACAAGGGGCAACGTTTTGGTTGAATTAATACAAGTACAATCAGCGTCCAAGCGATGGGATCTGTCTCGTCCGCGCACCTGGGCAATCATTGCTGCCGGTTTGCTGGTGATCGCACTCATTTGCGGCTTCGTCTGGATGCAACGCTCGCCCGCCAATCTGCGCTATGCCAGTGCGTCTGCCACCCAGGAATGGGTGAACGCCTGGCAGGCCGGCGAAGTCGTCGCGCTGGTGCGTCATACCGAGCGTTGCGACCGCTCGACCAATACCTGCCTGGGTCCGGCGGACGGTATCACTCAGGCTGGCAGTGTTGCTGCAGCTGGCGTAGGTCGTGGCTTCACGCAGCTGGGTCTGCAGAAAACCCAGTTCTTCAGCAGCCCGCTGACGCGCACCATGCAGACCGCGCATTACATGCTCGGCCACGATGCAGTCGCCCAGGAATGGCTGGAAACCTGTGGCCCGTCACTGCGCGATGACGTGGTGGCGCACAAGACGCCCGGGCAGAACATGATCCTGGTGACTCACAGTGGCTGCATCGCCGACTTTGAAAGGCAAACCGGTTATCCCCGGGCAGTTGCTGCCGAATATGGCAGCGCGGTTTTAGTCCGGATAGACGCGCAAGGCCAACTCAAAGTGATTGGCATCATGAATCCCGAAGGCTGGCAACACATGAACAAATAAATAAGCAAGCTTTTTCTGCGCAACTTTGCGGTATTGCGCAAACAAGCCTCTGGCCTGCGGGTTGGCGCCTGCCAATTTGTAATAAAACATGTTTTTTAGTTTCAAAAACTGGACATATTCCGTTTTAAAGCTTGTCTTTCCAGAGAGAACTTAGAGCTGGAGGCACGCCAGTTCTCTGAATACAGGAGACGTCCACCGGACGTGCTCGCACCTGCATTCATCCAACCCGGTGACACGCCTGCTACGGAAATCGCCAGGCGCGTCATTGAAACGCACACTTGTACTGCACCAAGGTCCAGTCATGACGTCTGAGAACAAACCGTTGCATCACGCGGCTGTGAATTTGCCACGCCTCCACCAGAGCAGCTTGATCGAGCGTTTTGCGATCCCCGGTCTGGTACTGGCGTTCGTAGTGTTTTATCTGCTGCCACTGATGACCCACGGCCTGTGGATTCCCGATGAAACCCGGTATGGCCAGATCAGCCAGGAAATGCTGCAGAGCGGCAACTGGGTGGCGCCGCACTTCATGGGCATTCGCTATTTTGAAAAACCGATTGCCGGCTACTGGATGATTGCCATCGGCCAGGCGATTTTCGGCGAGAACCTGTTCGGCGTGCGCATCGCCTCGGCGCTCAGCAGCGGCGTCAGCGTATGGCTGGCGTATCTGCTGGCCCGCCGTCTGTGGAACAACCCACGCATCAGCGCTGCTTGTGCCCTCCTTTATATGAGCTTCGGTTTGATCGCCGGTCAGGCGGGCTATGCCAACCTCGATCCGCAGTTCACGTTGTGGGTCAACCTGAGCCTGGTCGCGATCTGGTTTGCCATCGACAGCCACACCCCGCGCGGTCGCCTGGGGGGCTGGGCGCTGCTCGGACTCGCTTGCGGCATGGGTTTGATGACCAAGGGCTTTCTCGCCCTGATGTTGCCGGTGCTGATCGCCCTCCCCTACATGATCTGGCAGCGGCGTTTTGGCGAACTGGTGCGCTATGGCCTGGTGGCCGTGGCGGTGGCGGCACTGGTCAGCGTGCCGTGGGCCCTGGCCGTAAACGCCCGTGAACCGGACTTCTGGCGTTTCTTCTTCTGGCACGAACACATCCGTCGCTTTGCCGCCGGTGAAGACGCACAGCATGCGCGCCCATGGTGGTTCTATCTGCCGCTGCTGTTTGCTTCCACCTTGCCGTGGGCACTGCTGTTGCCTTCGACGCTGCTGCGCACCTGGCGCGAAAAGCGCGATCCGAAAATCGGCTTCCTGGCCTTGTGGTTTGTATTGCCACTGGCATTTTTCAGCGCAAGCAGCGGCAAACTGCCGACCTACATCATGCCGTGCCTGCTGCCATTGGCCTTGTTGATGGGCCACACGCTGATGGGCTGGCTCGATCGCCAGGACGGCCGGGTCTTGCGGACCAACGGCGTGGTCAATGTGGTGCTGGCCTGTGCCGGACTGGTCGCGCTGATCTATCTGCAGGCGACCCGCGAAGTTTACGAACACGCCGAAATGTTCAGCCTGTCGCTGGCCTACATCGTGCTGCTCGGCTGGCTCATCGGCGGCTCGCTGCAGACATTGCGGCCACTGACGCTGTGGGCGATGCCGGCGCTGGGCATTGGCCTGCTCATCGCGCTGCTGCCGGCCGCCATGCCAGCGACCATCGTCAACAGCAAGATGCCGGATCAGTTCATTGCCGAACACCAGCAGGAACTGAGCGCAACCACCTCGTTGCTGAGTAACGACCTGGGGGCAGCGTCTGCGTTGTCCTGGCGCCTGCGCCGCCCGCAGGTGGATCTGTTCAACACCGTTGGCGAACTCAAGTACGGTCTCGATGACCCGGCCATGGCTTCGCGCAAAGTCAGTCTGGACAGTGTCGGGGAGTGGATGACCGAAGCGCGTAAAAAAGGCTCGGTCGGCGTGGTGATGCGGGTCAACAGCACATCGGATGCGCAGCAACTCGAGCTGCTGCCCATCGATGGCAAGCACTACCGCCGTGGCCAACTGGAAATCCTCATCTTCGACCAGAGCCAGCCATGACCCGGAACAACACTGACCGGGGGCCGTTGCTGCTCCTGTTGGCGGCGACTGCCCTGCTGTTATTGCTCGGCCTGGGCAGTCGCGAACTGTGGGGCGCGGAAACCCGCTGGGCCAACATCGCGCTGCAGATGCTGCAAAGCGGTGACTATTTCGACCCGTACCTCAAGGGCAGTCCGTATTACGACAAGCCGCTGCTGTCGTACTGGCTGATCACCGCCACCTCCTGGTTGACCGGTGGGCTGGGGCATTGGTCGCTGCGACTGTCTTCGGTCATTTCGGCGTGGTTCAGCGTGTGGCTGGTGTACCTGCTCGGCGAGCAACTGTTTCGCAAGGGCACCGGACTGATCGCGGGCTGGATGCTGGCGACCACCTTCTATTTCGTGTTCTGGGCGCGGGTGGCCACGGCCGACATCCTCACCGTGTGCGGGATTCTGGCCGCGGTCTGGTGGTACTGGCGCGGGCCGGATGACACGCGCTTTTCGCGTTATCTGGTGTTCTTCGGCTTGCTGTCGCTGACATCGCTGTTCAAGGGACTGATCGGTTTCATCCTGCCCGGGCTGGTGCTGTTGCCGCACCTGGTCAGCGAACATCGCTGGAAACGCCACCTGAACCTGCGCCTGTGCGCCGCCCTGCTGATTGCCGGCGCCTTCTATATGGTGCCGTTCCTGCTGTCGCATCTCTACGGTGCGCCGAACTACGGCGAAAGCGGCCTGGGCCTGGTTCTGCGGGAAAACGTCGTGCGGTTTTTCCAGCCGTTTGATCAATTCGGGCCGATTTACACCTACCTGATCTATCTGCCGGTCTACACCCTGCCCTGGGCGCCGTGCTGGATCATTGCGTTGTGGGTGGCGATCCGCAACTGGCGTGAGATCGAGCCGGACACCCGCTGGCTGATCCTCGGCCTCGGCTTGCTGATGCTGTTTTTCACCGCCAGCGGCAGCCGTCGCAGTTACTACGTGCTGCCACTGGTGCCGTTCGCGCAATTGCTCGGCGCCTGGTGGATCACCCGACGCATGGCCGCGCGCAACTCCGAAGGCCGTGGCTGGAAAATCGGCTTCGGCGTGGCCACCGTTGCCCTGGTTGCGATCCTTGGCGTGCTCTATCCGTGGACCAACAGTGGCGGCGGCGCGATTCCGTTTGGCGACTCGGTACGTCAGCAGGCCAGCCAACAGGCACCGCTCAACCAGTGGCGGATGGTCATGGTCGAGGTCGACAACAAGGTGCCGATGTACCTGCAAACCGGCGGTGCACCGTTCTATTACGTGCAAGAAGGTCAGGACTTTCCGCGCTCGGGAGACACCGCAGCGCTGATGAACTGGCTGGAGCGCACCAGCGGCCAGCATTGGGATCCGCAACGCACGATCATTGTCGCCCAGTACCGCACCGGCGAAACACCGCCGCTGAATTATCTGAGTAGCGACCATCAGGTCATCACCACCACCCCCACCCGCGGCGAGCAGCTCTTTCACGGCCGTGAAGACCAGAGCGTTGCGTACATCCCAAACCCTTCCTGAAAAACCACGTCATCGGGCGCACGGCAATCGTGCGCCTTGTGACGTCGTCGCCTAATCTGAATGACAATGACAAGTATTAACGGTTTGTTTGACGTTTTTTTCTCATTTGCCCCCCTAAATTGCCCTGCGACTTAACACTTGCAAATCATTCGCATTGCATCACGCTGCGAAGGCTTGCCTATAACGTCTTATAAACAGGAGCTCACCGGTCATGCACCCACGTATTGCATCGTTCTTCAAACCCGCTCTGCTGACGACCGCCCTGCTCGTTGCCAGCCACGCAGTGGCTGCTGACGCCGTTGGTATCGTGGTCTACAACGCGCAACACGAAAGTCTGACCAAAGCCTGGGTTGACGGTTTCACCCAGGAAACCGGCATTCCGGTCACGATTCGCAATGGCGACGACACCGAGATGGGCAACCAGCTCGTTCAGGAAGGTTCGGCCTCGCCGGCTGACGTGTTCCTCACGGAAAACTCCCCGGCCATGGTGCTGGTCGATAACGCCAGGCTGTTCGCCCCGGTAGCACCGACAACGCTTGAGCAGGTGGATTCGGCTTACCGCCCGGCTCACGGCCAATGGGTCGGCATCGCTGCCCGCTCGACGGTGTTCGTCTACAACCCGGCCAAGCTGGCCGAGAAAGACTTGCCAAAATCCCTGCTCGACCTGGCCAAACCTGACTGGAAAAGTCGCTGGGCCGCCTCGCCTGCCGGTGCCGACTTCCAGGCGATCGTCGCCGCCGTGCTTGAGCAGAAAGGCGAAGCTGCCACGCTGGACTGGCTCAAAGGCATGAAAACCAACGCGACGATCTATCGCGGCAACAGCGCCGTGCTCAAAGCGGTGAATGCCGGCCAGATCGACAGCGGCGTGATCTACCACTATTACAGCTTCGTCGATCAGTCCAAGACCGGCGAAAACAGCAAGAACACCAAACTGCACTACTTCAAACATCAGGACCCGGGTGCGTTCGTGAGCATTTCCGGCGCTGGCGTACTGGCTTCCAGCAAGCATCAGGACGAAGCCCAGCAGTTCGTCAAATACATCACCGGCAAACAGGGCCAGGAAGTCCTGCACACCGGCAATTCGTTTGAGTACGCGGTTGGCAAGGGCGCCCAGTCCAACCCGAAACTGGTACCACTCAAAGACCTCGATGCGCCAAAGGTCGATGCCTCGAAACTCGACAGCAAGAAAGCCGTCGAGCTGATGACTCAGGCCGGACTGCTGTAAGTGATGCCTGAAACCCTGCCGGCGGGGGTGGTTTCGGCCTCCCCCGCCCAGCGCTCACGTGCCACCCGCGCCCTCAATGGTCGCGGGGGATCGTGGGTGGTCGTTCTGGCGATTATCGTTTCCTTGCTGTCGCTGCTGCCGATCGGGTTCGTGATCGGCGTGTCGTGGTATACCGGCTGGGCGACTATCGAAGCCATGGTGTTCCGCCCACGCGTGGCCGAATTATTGATCAACACCGTTTTGCTGGTGCTGATCACCCTGCCTATCTGCGTCGTGCTCGGCACGGCACTGGCCTGGTTGACCGAACGCAGCAATCTGCCCGGGCGCCGCCTCTGGTCGTTGCTCGCGGTTGCGCCGCTGGCGGTCCCGGCGTTCGTCCACAGTTATGCGTGGGTCAGCCTGGTGCCCTCGATTCACGGATTGCCGGCCGGTGTGCTGGTGTCGGTGATTGCGTACTTTCCGTTTCTTTATCTGCCGGTGGCCGCGACGTTGCGTCGTCTCGATCCAGCCATTGAAGACGTTGCCGAATCTCTCGGGCTCAAACCCCGGGCGGTGTTCTTGCGCGTGGTCTTGCCGCAGTTGCGGCTGGCGATTTGTGGGGGCGCACTGTTGGTCGGTCTGCATTTACTGGCCGAATACGGCCTGTACGCGATGATCCGTTTCGACACGTTCACCACGGCGATCTTCGATCAGTTCAAATCGACCTTTAACGGCCCGGCCGCGAACATGCTCGCCGGGGTGTTAGCGCTCTGCTGCCTGGCCATGCTAAGCGCCGAGTCTACTGCGCGTGGCCAGGCGCGCTACGCCCGGATTGGCTCGGGCAGCGCCCGTGAACAGCGCACGGTGCGCTTGAGTCGCGGTGCGATCGTCCTCGGCCTCGGCCTGCAAATCGTCACCTGCCTGCTGGCCCTCGGCGTGCCGCTGCTGACGCTGGGCCGCTGGTTGATGGCCGGTGGCGTAGAGGTCTGGGAAGGTGGCGAGTGGCTGCCGGCCTTGCTGCAGACGCTTGCATTGGGTGTCGCGGGGGCGCTGTTGACCACTGTGGCGGCGATCCCCATTGCCTGGCTGTCGATCCGTGCTCCCGGCCGATTGCAGCGCTTGCTCGAAGGCTGCAATTACATCACCAGTTCGCTGCCCGGCATTGTTGTGGCGCTGGCTTTGGTGACGGTCACCATTCACTTCGCCCGCCCGATCTACCAGACCACCATCACCGTGCTGCTGGCATACCTGCTGATGTTTCTGCCACGCGCGCTGGTCAGCTTGCGCGCCGGTTTCGCGCAAGCGCCGGTAGAGCTGGAAAACATCGCGCAAAGCCTCGGCCGCTCACCCGTGCGCGCCCTGTGGCTGATCACCCTGCGCCTGGCTGCGCCGGGTGCGGCTGCCGGTGCGGCACTGGTGTTTCTGGCGATCACCAATGAATTGACCGCCACCCTGTTGCTCGCGCCTAACGGCACGCGCACCCTGGCCACCGGTTTCTGGGCCATGACCAGCGAAATCGACTACGCCGCCGCAGCGCCTTACGCCCTGCTGATGATCGTGCTCTCGCTGCCGTTGACGGCCATTCTCTATCACCAATCAAGACGTACGGCTGGCCGATGAACGCTCTCGAAATCACCTCACTCAGCAAAGCCTTCGGTGCCCAGACTGCTCTGGATGACATCTGCCTGTCGGTGCCGTCGGGCAGCCGCACGGTCATCGTCGGGCCGTCGGGCTCCGGTAAAACCACCTTGTTGCGAATGATTGCCGGGTTCGAATTCCCCGATGCCGGCAGCCTGTCGCTCAACGGCGAAGTGCTGGTCGACAGCAGCCACGCGGTGCCGGCCTATCAACGCCAGATCGGCTATGTGCCGCAGGATGGCGCGCTGTTTCCGCACATGACCGTCGCCGCCAACATCGGCTTCGGCCTGACGCAAAACGGCACCGCGAGAAACCAGCGCATCCTTGAGTTGATGGACAGCGTAGCGCTGGACGCCAACATGGCGACGCGTTGGCCTCACGAGTTGTCCGGCGGCCAGCAGCAACGTGTCTCGCTGGCGCGGGCTCTGGCGCAACAACCTCGTCTGATGCTGCTCGACGAGCCGTTTTCAGCGCTCGACACCGGTTTGCGCGGGGCCATGCGCAAAATGGTTGCGCGGCTGCTGGAGAACGCCGGGGTGACCACCATTCTGGTCACCCATGACCAAAGCGAAGCGCTGTCGTTTGCCGACCAGTTGGCGGTGATGCGCGGCGGCCGGCTGGTGCAGTCCGGGCACCCGATGGACCTTTATCGTTATCCGAGCGATGAACAGACGGCGCATTTCCTCGGTGAAGCCGTGGTCATGCCAGCGCGGATCGAGTCCGGCTGGGCACATTGCGATCTCGGGCGTGTGGCCGTGAACACCAACGGTTTTGCCGGCAGCGCGCAGATCATGCTGCGGCCCGAGCAACTGCAAATAACCGATGCGCCTGCCGACACCCAAGGCTGCCATGCGGTCGTGACCGAGCGGGATTTTGGTGGCAATACCTGCACCCTGACCGTCGAACTGCGCCCGCAGACTGCACAGGATGCCGGGCGCTCGCTATTGGTGCGCAGCACCGGCATGCATGCGCCACCAGCCGGTAGCGCCGTGCAGTTGTCGATTCTCGGTGCCGCGCACGTTTTTGACATGCGCTGATCAGAGGTCGAAACGGTCCACCGCCCGCCGGCGTTCATTGTCATCACGGACGTCGTAATTGGCCGTCGTCTGGATGTTGCTGTGGTGCGCGAGTTTCTGCGCGATCGACAGATCGTGCTCCTCGATCACCCGGGTGATGAACGAGCGACGGAAGTCGTGAGGCATGATCTTCACCCCGACCTGTGTGCCGCGCTGGCGGGCGATGTAGTAGATCGCATGCTTGGTGATGCGCTCGCGGGTGATGTGGCTGCCACGGCGAATACGGTTGAACAGGAAGGCATCATCGCTCTCGCCTTCCTTGAGCTGCGAACGACGCAACTCAAGCCAGGCATCGAGTTTGGCGAAGGCCCAGGCCGGGGCGTACTTGATCAACTGTTTGTTGCCCTTGGCGGTCACGCACAGGCTGCGCTCGGTGAAATCGACCTGATTCAGGTCCAGATCCACTGACTCCGACTTGCGCATGCCGGTGCCGTACAGCAGCGCAATCACTGCGGCGTCGCGCAAGCCCTGCGGGCGCGGGTCGGCGGCGCAGACCTCCATCAACTCGTGAATCAACGTGCGCTTGAGATTGCGCCCCTGCGACAACCGGGTGCCGGCGATGCCTTTTACGGAGCGCATTTTCAGCAGGTGTTCCTGACTGATCAGGCTCATGCGCCACGCCTCATTCATAACCCCACGCACGGCGTTTACATAGAGTGATGAGGTATTGGGCGCATAGTTGTCTTCGCGCAAAGCCGCGACTAAGGCCACGACATCTTCCGGTTGCAAGGCGTGCCACGGGATCTCTTCGACATTCATGTCTTCGAAGCCCAAACGGTCGGCAGCGTCTTGTAAAACGTAACGCATGGTGAGTTGGCTGGAAGGTGCCAAACGCGCCAGATACAAGGACATAGGGTTGGTTTTCGGGGTAACGGCAGGTAAAGCGGGTAAGTCAATCAAACGAAAGGCCTTGATTAAAAACTGTTCAACACAACAACTAACAACTGCAATCTACTTAATATAAAACACGTGTGACTCTGTCGGACTTTGCAAAAAAGCGCCGCGATAAGCGCTGCAAGCCTGAACAGTGGCTGTATGAAGGGGAGATAAATGATTCACCGACCGGTTTTTCATATTCCTTTCACAAAATCGGGAATAACCTTGGGCCCGACCGATCCTCAGCCGATATCGCCCAACCTGCCGGGCAACGCCTGAAAAGTCAACCAGCTCCCGACGTCCTGTCTTTTAGGCAAACGCTTGATGCAAAACCTTTTTTTGCGTCTACTCTGGAATTGGATCCGATGAAAATCAGAAGGATCTGTCCATCATTATCCGTAACGAGGTGCCCATGAGTCAGGCGTTTCTCCCCTTCTCCCGCCCGAGTATAGGCGAAGAAGAAATTGCAGCTGTCGAGCAGGTTTTACGCTCAGGCTGGATCACGACCGGGCCAAAAAATCAGGCACTCGAAGAGCAATTCGCCCAATACGTGGGCTGCAAGCATGCCGTGGCTCTGTCCTCGGCCACCGGCGGGATGCACATCACCCTGCTGGCGTTGGGCATCGGCCCGGGTGATGAAGTCATCACTCCGTCGCAGACCTGGGTCTCGACCGCCAACATGATTTCCCTGCTCGGCGCCAAACCGGTGTTCGTCGATGTCGACCGCGATACGCTGATGACCGACGCTTCGCGCATCGAAGCGGCCATCACTGCGCGTACCAAGGCGATCATCCCGGTGCACTACGCCGGCGCCGCGTTCGACCTCGATCCGCTGTATGCCCTGGCTGACAAGCACGGGATCCCGGTCATCGAAGACGCTGCCCACGCCGCTGGCACCCGCTACAAGGGGCGTCACGTCGGTTCGCAAGGCACGGCGATTTTTTCCTTCCATGCGATCAAGAACATGACCTGTGCCGAAGGCGCGATGTTCGTCACCGACGACGAAGCCCTCGCCAGCCGTGTGCGCATGCTCAAATTCCACGGTCTGGGCGTCGACGCCTATGACCGCCTGACCGGTGGCCGCAAGCCGCAGGCACAAGTGATGGAGCCGGGTTTCAAGTACAACCTGTCCGACATCAATGCCGCGATTGCCCTGGTGCAACTGCAACGTCTGGACGAAATCAACGCCCGTCGCACCGAACTGGCCACGACCTATCTGCAAAGGTTCGAAGGCCTGCCGGTGCAACCGCTGGCCCTGCCCGCCTATGCCCAGCAACACGCCTGGCACCTGTTCATCCTGCGCATCGACAGCGAACGCTGCGGCATGGACCGCGAAGCCTTCATGAAGGCTTTGCAGGATCAGGGCATCGGCACCGGTATCCATTTCATTGCTACCCACCTGCACACCTGGTATCGCCAGCGTGACCCCGACCTGTATCTGCCCAATACCGAATGGAACTCGGCGCGGTTATGCTCGATTCCGCTGTTCCCCGACATGACCGGTCAAGACCTTGACCGCGTGGTCGGTGCCATCGAACAAATCATGGAAAAACGCCTGTGAAACCTTATCCAATCCGTAGCGTGTCGATCGTTATCCCGGTCTACAACGAACAGGAAAGCCTGCCGGAACTGCTGCGTCGTACCGAAGCGGCCTGCCGTCAGCTGAATCACGATTTCGAAATCGTGCTGGTCGATGACGGCAGCCGCGACGAATCGGCGAACATGCTTGAAGAAGCCGCCGGCCGTGAAAACAGCCCGTTCGTGGCGGTGATCCTCAACCGCAACTATGGTCAGCACGCCGCGATCATGGCCGGTTTCGAACAGTGCAAAGGCGATGTGGTGATCACCCTCGACGCCGACCTGCAGAACCCGCCGGAAGAAATTCCACGGCTGGTGGCCGAGGCCGAAAAAGGTTACGACGTGGTCGGCACCGTGCGTGGCAACCGTCAGGATTCGGCCCTGCGCCGCTACCCGTCGAAGCTGATCAACCTTGCCGTGCAACGCTCCACCGGCGTGGCCATGAGCGACTACGGCTGCATGCTGCGCGCCTACCGCCGCACCATCATCGATGCGATGCTCGCCTGCCGCGAACGCAGCACGTTCATCCCGATCCTGGCCAACAGCTTCGCCCGCCACACCACCGAAATCGTCGTGGCCCACGCCGAGCGTGAACACGGCGATTCGAAATACAGCCCGATGCGCCTGATCAACCTGATGTTCGATCTGGTCACCTGCATGACCACTACCCCGTTGCGTCTGCTGAGCATCGTCGGCTTCGCCATGGCTGGCCTGGGTGTGCTGTTCGCGGTCGCGCTGATCATTCTGCGTCTGGCGTTCGGTGCCGGTTGGGCCGGCGACGGCACCTTCGTGCTGTTCGCCGTGCTGTTCGTGTTTACCGGTGGTCAATTCATCGGCATGGGGCTTCTGGGTGAATACCTGGGCCGCATGTACAGCGATGTGCGCGCCCGTCCGCGTTTCTTCATTGAAAAGGTGTTGCGCAGCCAGCCGGCCGCCCCGGCCCCTGCCGTCACCGTTGATGGTCTTTCTTCTACCACTACTTCTTCCACTTCCGATCAGGTTCTCTCATGAGTGCAAAAACTGTTGTCTTCGCCTACCACGATATTGGCTGCGCCGGCATTGAAGCCCTGCTCAACAGCGGCTACGACATTGCAGCAGTGTTCACTCACGCCGATGATCCGAAAGAAAACGCTTTCTATGCGTCGGTTGCGCAACTGTGCGCCAACAAAGGCATCCCGGTGCACGCACCGGAAGACGCCAACCACCCACTGTGGATCGAGCGCATCGCCAAGCTGGACCCGGAGTACATCTTCTCCTTCTACTACCGCAACCTGCTGAGCGAGCCACTGCTGGCCCTGGCCAAAAAAGGCGCGTTCAACCTGCACGGTTCGCTGCTGCCACGCTACCGCGGCCGCGCTCCGGCGAACTGGGTGCTGGTCAACGGCGAAACCGAAACCGGCGTGACCCTGCACCGCATGGTCAAGCGCGCTGATGCCGGCGCCATCGTTGCCCAGCAGCGCGTTGCCATCGAGCGCAGCGACACCGGCCTGACCCTGCACGCCAAACTGCGCACGGCCGCCAGCGACCTGCTGCGCGACACCCTGCCGAACATGCTGCAAGGCAAGATCACCGAAACCCCGCAGGACGAATCCAAGGCCACCGTATTTGGCCGTCGTACCCCGGCGGACGGCAAACTGGTCTGGGCCAAACCGGCCGAAGAACTGTTCAACCTGGTTCGCGCCGTCACCCGTCCATACCCGGGTGCCTTCTGCGCCGTGGGCGAGCACAAGCTGATTGTCTGGAGCGCCGAAGTCGTCAAGGGCAACGAAGGTCAGGCACCTGGCCGCGTGATCAGCGTCGATCCGCTGCGCATCGCTTGTGGTCAAGACTCGCTGGTGATCAACGCCGGTCAGCGCAACGACAACGGTCTGTACCTGAGCGGCCCGCAACTGGCCAACGAACTGGGTCTGGTTGACGGCTCGCTGCTGCGCGGTGCCGAATCCGGTCGTGCACCACGCCGTACTCGCGTGCTGATCCTCGGTGTCAACGGCTTCATCGGTAACCACCTGTCCGAGCGCCTGCTGCGTGACGACCGCTACGAAGTCTACGGTCTGGACATCGGCTCCGACGCCATCGAGCGTCTGCGCAGCCACCCGAACTTCCACTTCGTCGAAGGCGACATCAGCATTCACTCCGAGTGGATCGAGTACCACATCAAGAAGTGCGACGTGGTCCTGCCGCTGGTGGCCATCGCCACCCCGATCGAATACACCCGCAACCCGCTGCGCGTATTCGAACTCGACTTCGAAGAGAACCTGAAACTGGTTCGCTACTGCGTCAAGTACAACAAGCGCGTGATCTTCCCGTCGACTTCGGAAGTCTATGGCATGTGCCAGGACAAGAACTTCGACGAAGACAGCTCGAACCTGATCGTCGGTCCGATCAACAAGCAGCGCTGGATCTACTCGGTCTCCAAGCAACTGCTCGACCGCGTAATCTGGGCTTACGGCGCCAAAGGCCTGAACTTCACCCTGTTCCGTCCGTTCAACTGGATGGGCCCGCGCCTGGACCGTCTGGATTCGGCCCGTATCGGCAGCTCCCGCGCCATCACCCAGTTGATCCTCAACCTGGTCGAAGGCACGCCAATCCGTCTGTTCGACGGCGGCGAGCAGAAGCGCTGCTTCACCGACATCGCTGACGGCGTCGAGGCACTGGCACGCATCATCGATAACGACAACGATGTCTGCAACGGCCAGATCATCAACATCGGCAACCCGGACAACGAAGCCAGCATCCGTCAGTTGGGCGAAGAGCTGCTGCGTCAGTTCGAAGCGCACCCGCTGCGTCACAACTTCCCTCCGTTCGCCGGTTTCCGCGACGTGGAAAGCAAGGCGTTCTACGGTGCCGGCTACCAGGACGTGGAACACCGCAAGCCAAGCATTGCCAACGCCAAGCGCCTGCTGAACTGGGAGCCGACCGTGGAAATGCGCGAGACCATCGGCAACACCCTGGACTTCTTCCTGCGTGAAGCCATGCTCGAAATCGCGGACAAGAAGTAATGCAGGCAGGTCTTCGTATCGATGTCGACACCTACCGTGGCACCCGTGAAGGTGTGCCGCGACTGTTGGAGATGCTCGACGAGGCTCAGGTCAAGGCAACGTTTTTCTTCAGTGTCGGCCCGGACAACATGGGCCGGCATCTGTGGCGCCTGATCCGCCCGCAGTTCCTCTGGAAAATGCTGCGTTCCAACGCTGCCGGCCTGTACGGCTGGGACATTCTGCTGGCCGGCACTGCCTGGCCAGGCAAACCGATTGGCCGTGATCTCGGGCACCTGATGCGTCAGGCCCGGGACGCTGGTCACGAAGTCGGCCTGCACGCCTGGGATCACCATGGCTGGCAGGCCAATGCCGGGCGCTGGAGCGAGGCCCAACTGATCGAACAGATCCGTCGGGGCGTCGACACCCTCAGCGATATTCTCGGAGAAAAGATCCAGTGTTCGGCCTCCGCCGGTTGGCGTGCGGACGAACGCGTGATCCAGGCCAAGCAAACCTTCGGCTTTCGCTACAACAGCGATTGCCGCGGGCAAAGCCTGTTCCGTCCGCTGCTGGCTGATGGCACACCTGGCGCGCCGCAAATCCCGGTGGACCTGCCGACCTTCGATGAAGTCGTCGGTCCGACCGTGGCTGCCAAGGACTTCAACACCTTCATCCTCGACCGGTTCCGTCAGCAGGCACTCAACGTCTACACCATTCATGCCGAAGTAGAAGGGATTCTGATGGCTCAGGACTTTCGTCAATTGCTGGCCGCTGCACGCCAGCGCAGTATTGACTTCAAACCGCTGGGCGACTTGTTGCCCGAGTTTTTCAACACCCTGCCCGTGGGCCACGTACAACGTGGCGTACTTGAAGGCCGTGAAGGCTGGCTGGGAGTGCAAGGCGCATGACCAAACGCTGGGCACTGCCGCTGTTGGTCGGACTTTGTCTGCTGGCCTATCTGTTGCCGCTGGGCACCCATGGCTTGTGGATTCCCGATGAAACCCGTTACGCGCAAATCAGCCAGAGCATGCTGCTGAGCGGGGACTGGGTATCGCCACACTTCATGGGTTTGCGTTACTTCGAAAAACCGATTGCCGGCTACTGGATGATCGCCATCGGTCAGGAGCTGTTCGGACAGAACCTGTTCGGCGTGCGTTTCGCCTCGGCGCTGAGCACCGGTTTGAGCGTTTTGCTGGGTTACCTGATCGCTCGCCGGTTATGGAACGACCCACGCAAAAGCTTTGTCTGCGCCCTGCTCTACATGAGCTTCACCATCGTTGCCGGCCAGGCCGGTTACGCCAACCTCGATCCGCAATTCACCTTCTGGGTCAACCTTAGCCTCGTCGCGCTGTGGTTTGCGCTGGACAGCCGCACTGGCGGGCAACGCTTCGCAGGTTGGGCGGTACTGGGCCTGGCGTGCGGCATGGGGTTCATGACCAAGGGTTTTCTCGCCTGGGCGCTGCCGGTACTGATCGCCCTGCCGTGGATGCTCTGGCAAAAGCGCTGGCGTGAACTGCTGGTCTTCGGGCCGGTGGCGATCGTCGTGGCGATTGCGGTCAGCCTGCCGTGGGCATTGGCGGTTCACTCCCATGAGCCGGACTACTGGCGGTTTTTCTTCTGGCATGAACACATTCGCCGTTTTGCCGGCGACGATGCCCAGCATGATTCGCCGTGGTGGTTCTATCTGCCGTTGCTGGTGGCGTTCAGCTTGCCGTGGGTCGGTCTGTTGCCGACCAGCCTCAAGCAAGCCTGGCAAACCCGCGCTCAACCGGCGATTGCGTTCCTGCTGCTGTGGCTGCTGATGCCGCTGCTGTTTTTCAGCCTGAGCAACGGCAAATTGCCGACCTACATTCTGCCTTGCCTGCTGCCGATGGCGTTGCTGCTGGGCAATGCCCTGGCGGACCGGTTGCGCCTTGAACAGGGCCGTGCCTTGAGCATCAACGGCCTGCTCAATCTGCTGCTGGGCATTGTGCTGCTGATTGCGCTGGTTTACCTGCAACTGAAAAAACCCGTGTATGACCACGAACTGCACAGTCTGGTGCTGGTGTTCATTGCACTGATCGGCTGGATCATCGCCAACCTGGCGCAAGCGTTCCTGCCGTTGCAGTGCTGGGCGGCGCCAGCGCTGGGCAGCCTGTTGCTGATCGGTGTCCTGCCGGCGGCACTGCCCAAGTCCGTGGTGTCCAACAAGACTCCGGACCAATTCATCCTGCATCACATGGACGAGCTGTCCGGCACCACTCACTTGTTGAGCAATGACCTGGGCGCTGCGTCGGCGCTGGCCTGGCGCCTGCAACGGCCAAACGTCGCGCTGTACAACACCGTGGGCGAGTTGAAGTACGGCCTGTCCTATCCGGAAGGCGCCGAACAGCGGATCACCACCGACAAGGTGCAAGCCTGGATGCGTGATGCCCGTCGTACCGGTTCGGTCGGCGTGGTCATGCGGGTCAAGGGCGATGACGAGCTGCACGAAGTCGACCTGCTGCCCAAGGACGGTACTCGCTACGAGCAAGGCAATCTGGTGATCATGGTTCTGCCCAAGGACCCGTCATGAGCTGGATCTTGCTGCTGACGGCATGCCTGCTTACCTGCCTGGGTCAGGTTGCGCAGAAATACGCGGTTGAGAGCTGGCGCGGGGGCGACTCATCCTGGGCGGACAAATTGCGTTCGCCCTGGCTGTGGCTGGCACTTTTGGCGCTGGGCAGCGGCTTGCTGGTCTGGCTGCTGGTCTTGCAACGGCTGGAAGTGGGCATCGCTTACCCGATGCTCAGCCTCAACTTTGTACTGATCACACTGATCGCACGGTTTGTCTTCCGTGAACCGGTCGACCGCCGCCATTGGCTGGGCGTAGCCCTGGTGATCGGCGGTGTGGTGCTGTTGGGGCAACACTCATGAGCCAGGGACGTGGAATCGCTTTCGCTCTGGGCAGCGTGCTGCTGGTCAGCGGTGCCCAGTTGGGCATGCGCTGGAGCATGACGCGTCTGCCGCAGCCGGAACAATGGTGGTCCGCGCTCACCGCCGGCAGCGTCGATCTTGTCGCGCTGGGCGTGGTGTTCGTAGCCATTCTGGCTTACGCGCTGTCGATGCTCTGCTGGCTCCCCGCCCTGCGCGATCTGCCGCTGGGTCGGGCTTATTCGCTGCTGAGCATCAGTTACGCGCTGGTTTATCTGCTGGCGGCCAGTCTGCCGCTGTTCAACGAATCATTCAGTCTCACTAAATCACTGGGCGTGACACTGGTCATGCTCGGGGTCATTACTATTAACACTCGTCCGTCTCGTGCGCCCGAATTCAGGAGTGCTCCATGAAAATCACAGTATTTGGTAGCGGTTATGTCGGTCTGGTGCAGGCCGCCGTGTTGGCCGAAGTCGGTCACGACGTCGTGTGCATGGACATCGACCAGAAGAAAGTCGAACTGCTGCGCCAGGGTCACGTCAGCATCTTTGAACCAGGGCTTTCGAGCCTGGTACGCGAAGGCCTGGACTCCGGTCGCCTGCATTTCACCTCCGATGAAAAACTCGCAGTGCTACACGGTCGCGTCGCCTTCATTGCGGTCGGTACGCCGTCCAGCGAAGACGGCTCAGCCGATCTGAAGTACGTGCTGTCGGTGGGTGACGCCGTGTCGCGTCATCGTGAGCAGCCGCTGATTCTGGTCGAGAAATCCACCGTACCGGTCGGCACCGGCGACACCCTGCGCGCGCACATTCAGGCCGCGCTGGACAAGGCTGGCCGTCAACTGCAGTTCGATATCGTCTCCAACCCGGAATTCCTCAAGGAAGGTTCGGCGGTGTCCGACTGCCGTCGTCCGGATCGCATCGTCATCGGCTGCGAAGGTGACGAAGTGCGCGACGTGATGCGCGACCTGTACTCGCCGTTCAACCGCAACCATGACCGCATCATGTTCATGGACCTGCGCAGCGCCGAGCTGACCAAATACGCCGCCAACTGCATGCTGGCGACCAAGATCAGCTTCATCAACCAGATCGCCGAACTGGCCGAACACCTGGGCGCCGACATCGAGTCGGTCCGTCAGGGCATCGGCGCCGACACCCGCATCGGTTATCACTTCATCTACCCGGGCTGCGGTTATGGCGGTTCGTGCTTCCCCAAAGACATGCGCGCCCTGATCCACAGCGCCGAACAGGCGCATTGCTCCAGCGACCTGCTGCAAGCGGTCGAGGCGATCAACGAGCGCCAGAAGCACAAGCTGTTCGATCGCATCAATGCGTTCTACAAGGGTGATCTGCGCGGCAAGACTTTCGCCCTGTGGGGCCTGGCGTTCAAGCCGAACACCGATGACATGCGCGATGCGCCAAGCCGCGTATTGCTCGACTCGTTGTTCGCCGCCGGCGCCAGCGTGCGCGCGTTCGACCCGGAAGCGATGCAGGAAACCCAGCATCTGTACCCCAACGAAGAAAAACTGATGCTGATGGGCACCCCGGAATCGGTGCTGTCAGGTTCCGATGCGCTGATCATCTGCACCGAGTGGCAGCAGTTCAAGGCGCCGGATTTCGACCTGATCCAGCAACGCCTGAAAGACCCGGTGATCTTCGACGGCCGCAACCTGTACGACGCCGACCGTCTGGCGCGCAATGGCTTCAAGTACTTCCCGATCGGCCGGGGTGATTCGCGCAAATTGCCGATCCCGCTGCAACAGTGGCCTAACAACGCGGTCGTCGCTTGATCACGTTGTCGCCTGTCATCCGCCGGCAGTCCCTGATCGCAGGGCTGCTGGCACTGCTGTTGTTTATCGCCGGGGTTTACGGACAGGCTCCCATTGGCTTCGATTCACGCTTCGTACTGTTTGCCCAAGAGATGTTGAGACACGGGCCAACCGTATTCCCGACCACCTACGGCCAGCCGTACGCTGATTATTCAGCGGTTTCGACGCTGTTCATCTGGCTGTTGTCCCTGCCCTTCGGTGCGGTCAATACCCTGACTGCGTGGCTGCCCAGCGCGATTGCCGGTGCGCTGATCGTGACATTGATGTACCGCTTGCTGGCGGTGCATTCGCAGCGTTGGGCCTTGATCAGCATTGCGCTGTTGATGCTCACCAGCACCTTCATCACCGAAGTGCGCGCGGTGTCGCAAGACCTGATGCTGGCGGCCGTGGCGCTGTCGGTGTTTTACCTGGGCTACGCGCACGACCACTTCGGCTCTCGCCGCCGCTGGCCGCTGATCTTTGTCCTGCTGTTGCTGGGTTTCGGGATTCGCGGGCCGATCGGTCTGGTGGTGCCAACCGGCATGCTCTGCAGTTACTACCTGCTCAACCGTGAGTGGAAACGCCTGTTCGTGTTCGGTGTGCTGGCGTCGATTCTGCTCGCCGCGTGCGTCGGCCTGCTGTTGTGGCTGGCGAAGCTCAGCGGTGGCGAAGCCTTCTTGCAGGACGTGATCCGCATGCAGTTCATGGGGCGCATGGATGGCAGTGAAGGCGTCAGCGGCTCGCTGTATTACTTCACCAGCTCCATGGGCAACTACGCGCTGGCGTATCCGTTGGCAATCCTGGCGTTGGCCGCGACCTGGCTGAGCAAACCGCATCAGCGTGGTCCGGCGTTACGCCTGGTTCAATACTGCGCGGCTGCCGGCTTGATCGTGATGGTCGGCCTGTCGATTCCGCAGGCGAAGAAAGCGCGTTACCTGCTGCCGATGCTGCCAATGGCGGCGATTATCGCAGCGTATCCGTTCCAGGTGCTGCACGGTCGGGTATTCCGGGTACTGCGTGGCGTGATTCAAGGGCTGTGGCTGCTGACACCGGGGTTGTTGATGGTGGTCCTGTTGGTTGCCAAGCGCCGCTTTCCCGAGCAACTGAACGGCCTCACCCTGATATTGGTCGTGCTCGGCGCCCTGCAATTGCTCGCCTTGTCGCGTTTGCTGATCCCGCGCTGGCGTGCCGAAGTGTTGGCGCTGTGCTCGGTCCTCGCGTTGTGGACGGTGTATGCCGCGGTGTTGGAGCCGGTGGAGCGCCGCCTGTACGACACGCAGACCTTCAGTCGCGCTGCGTTCGCTCAGGTCCAGGCCAATCCGGCACCGCTGGTGCTGCACGGCATGGGCAAAGACGCCAAGGCGATCAAGTTCATGGTCAACGTCGAGCACGACCTGCAGCCGCAGTTCACCGAGACGGTGCAGCAACTCGAAGCCATCAAGGGCCCGGCGTGGCTGATGATGGACAGCAAGGACCTGCAAACACTGCAAGGCACCGCGCTGGCCGGCCTGCAACCGGTGGTGACGGGAAGCTTCGACAAGAACGATTACGTGCTGTTGTACGTCAAGCCCTTGTAGACGCCGTCGAAGGCTGCGATCTTCGGGTCTTTCTCAAGATCAAACGATCGCAGCCATCGGCAACGCTTACATGACCCTCACGATTCGCCCCGCACGGGCTACTGATGCATCCGCCCTCCCCGCCATCGAACGCTCGGCCGCCGAGCTGTTTCGCGTAGATCCTGCCCTCGCCTGGCTCGCCGACAGTGACGTGGCAAGCGCCGCACAACACCGCCAGGCCATCGAACAGGCCCACGTCTGGGTTGCCGAAAGCGCGACCGCGCAACTCGCAGGATTTATCCGCGCGCTGGACGTCGGCAACCAACTGCACATTGAAGAACTGTCGGTCAGCCAGGCGTTTCAGGGCCAGGGCGCGGGCCGCCGGCTGGTGATGGCCGCGATTGAGCATGCGCGCCACCGGCAGATGCGCGCCGTGACCCTGACCACGTTTCGCGATGTGCCGTGGAATGCGCCTTTTTATCAGCGGATGGGCTTTGTCGTGGCTGCGCCGGGTGAGCTTGAGGCGCACTTGATCGAGGCACTGCAAAAGGAAGTCGAGCACGGCTTTGCCGCCGAGCGACGCTGCGCCATGCACCTGATATTGCCCTGAGCCGACAAATCCCTTGTCGGCGTGAGCCTGCTCGCGATAGCGTCCTCTCAGTTAACTGTGTTGGCGCCTGAAACCCGGCATTCGCGAGCAGGCTCGCTCCCACAGGGTTTCGCGTCATAAAAATAAGGACATTTGCACTGCCGTGGCCACTTACTCCCGCCTGATCCGCCGACTGATGATCACCTCGCTGAGCATCGTCATCAGCCGTGCCCTGATCAGTCCGCTGCTGACTCTATTCCTCAGTAACAAACTGGGCCTCAACCCGCAGGACGTCGGTCTGTTGCTGGGCATCGCAGTGTTCAGTGCCACGCTGTTTTCGCTGTATGGCGGCTACATCATCGATCGGCTCGACAAGCGCCGGCTATTGATTCTGACCATGCTTTCCAGCGGGGTTGGCCTGATCCTGCTGACCTTCGCGCAGAATCTGTACCTGGTCACACTGGTGCTGATCATCAGCGAGACCGCGTCGGCGCTGTTCCTGATCTGCTCCAAGGCGATCCTCAGTGAAAACCTGCCGGTTGGCCAGCGGGTGAAAGCGTTCTCGTTGAACTACACGCTGACCAACATTGGTTACGCCGTCGGCCCAATGATTGGCGTGGTGATTGCCGGAGTCTGGCCCTCGGCGCCGTTTATCGTTGCGGGCCTGATTGCCGGTGGCAGCATTTTCCTGTTGCTGGGCGTCTCCCGCCAGGTCAGTCCGGTGTCGCTGGGCAGCCCGCCACAGAGTTTCCTGAACACCCTGATCATCCTGAAAAACGACCGCACGATGATCCTGTTTACCCTCGGCTGCCTGCTCAGCACTCTGGTTCACGGGCGCTTCACCCTGTACCTGTCGCAATACCTGCTGGCGACCCACACCCAACAACAGACGCTCGACACCATGGCCGCCCTGCTCGCCTGCAACGCGATCACCGTGATCCTGTTGCAATACCAGATCGGTCGTTTCCTCAAGCGCGAACACCTGCGGTTCTGGATTGCCGGCGGCACCGCGTTGTTCATCGTCGGCCTGATCGGCTTCAGCCTGGCGGACAGCCTCGTCGGCTGGTGCGTGGCGATGTTCATCTTCACCTTGGGCGAGATGATCATTTACCCGGCGGATTTCCTGTTTGTCGACACGCTGGCCCCGGAAGAACTGCGCGGCAGCTACTACGGTGCGCAGAATCTGGCCGCACTGGGCGGCGCCGTGAGTCCGGTGATGTGCGGGTTCCTGCTGATGCACACGCCGGCGCCGAGCATGTTCTACGCCTTGAGCGCCCTGGCCGCCCTCGGCGGGGATTTATGTTTTGTCAGCGGACGGCGCGTGGCGACAATTCAACAATAATGCACTGAAGCAGCATTAATATGAATTTGTCAGCATCGACATTGCACGGCACACTGTGCGCGTTCCTCCCCCAATAGTTGGAACGCTTCGAGGACTTTCCGAAACGGACAAGTCCTTTTTTTTGCCTCGAATTTACTGCAAGGACCCGATTCACATGCTCGCTCGCTGGTTGCCCGCCGCCATCAACACCCGCCCCACCGAATGGAGCCGCGCTGCCATCGGCATGGCGTTGGGCACTCTGTTCAGCGTCTGGGCGTGCAGTCAGGTGTTCGGCCATGAAGTGGCGTATCACCTGATCGGACCACTGGGCGCGTCGGCAGTGCTGCTGTTCGCCGTATCCTCCGGCGCGCTCGCGCAACCGTGGTCGATCATTGGCGGCTACCTGTGCGCCAGCGTTGTCGCGTTACTGGTGGCCCACGTACTCGGCCGCACCTTGGGCAGTGCGTGTCTGGCGGCAGGCATGGCGCTGATCCTGATGTGCTGGCTGCGCTGCCTGCACCCACCGGCCGGCGCGCTCGCGCTGACCCTGGTGCTGGCCGATCCCGCCACCATCGCCATGGACTGGAAAGCCATGGAGCCAGTGATGTTGGCCGCTTCGTGCATGCTGCTCAGCGCTTTGGCCTACAACAACCTGACGCGCATCCGCTACCCGAAACGCCCAGCTGAGCCTGCGCCACCTGTAGCACCGGTCGATAGCCAGGCAATTACCGCCGAGGACCTGAAGTTGGCGCTGGCGGATATGGAAGCCTTCATCGACGTGACGCCTGAGGATCTGGAGCAACTGATTCACGCGAGCGAGCTGCACGCCAAACGGCGCAGTATCAGTGAAGTCCTGTCACAACGTACCTGACAATCGCGCTTCTCTGTGGCGAGGGGGCTTGCCCCCGTTGACTCGCGAAGCGCCCCATAACTGCTCGCGGTTTCCTTGTGGCTCAACCGACTCAGCGAATTTGCGACGGCTGCGCCGCCGAACGGGGGCAAGCCCCCTCGCCACAACAGGGTCGGTGCTCAATGCAAAAACGCAGACAGCCTGTGCACATATCCCCGTTGTACACGGCAAATTTGCACTGTTACGATCCATCAACGCTCGCGCGCGAGCTTCTCGAATAAAGACAATAAAAGCAGGGAGTTAGTGATGACTGCTCAGGCTTCATCCCCGCGGACCCCGTCCATGGATGCCACGCAAAACGAAGTGCTGGCCGAGGTTCGCAATCACATCGGTCACCTGACCCTCAACCGCCCCGCCGGTCTCAACGCCATCACCCTCGACATGGTTCGCCAGTTGCAGCGCCAACTCGACGCTTGGGCCGCTGACGCCAATGTGCACGCCGTGGTGTTGCGCGGTGCCGGAGAAAAGGCGTTCTGCGCCGGCGGCGATATCCGTTCCCTGTACGACAGCTTCAAAAGCGGCGACACACTGCATGAAGACTTCTTCGTCGAGGAATACGCCCTCGACCTGACGATTCACCACTACCGCAAACCGGTGCTGGCGTTGATGGACGGCTTCGTCCTCGGTGGCGGCATGGGTCTGGTGCAAGGCGCGGATCTGCGTGTGGTCACCGAGAAGAGCCGTCTGGCGATGCCGGAAGTGGCCATCGGGTATTTCCCGGATGTCGGCGGCAGCTATTTCCTCTCGCGGATTCCCGGGGAACTGGGGATTTATCTGGGCGTCAGCGGCGTGCAGATTCGCGCGGCCGATGCGCTGTATTGCGGGCTGGCCGACTGGTATGTCGACAGCTGCAAACTGGCGAGCGTGGACGAGCAACTCGATCACCTGGAGTGGCACGACACACCGCTCAAGGACCTGCAGAGCCTGCTCGCGAAAAACGGCGTGCAGACCCTGGCCGATGCACCACTGCAGAAACTGCGCCCGGTCATCGACCACTTCTTCGCCCTGCCGGACGTGCCGAGCATCGTCGAGCAACTGCGCGCGGTCACGGTCGCCGACAGCCACGCGTGGGCCACCGCCACTGCCGACCTGCTGGAGACCCGCTCACCGCTGGCAATGGCGGTGACCCTGGAGATGCTCCGGCGCGGCCGGCAACTGAGCCTGGAACACTGCTTCGCCCTCGAACTGCATCTGGATCGCCAGTGGTTCGAGCGCGGCGACCTGATCGAAGGCGTACGCGCCCTGTTGATTGACAAAGACAAGACACCACGCTGGAACCCGCCGACCCTCGCTGCGCTGGACGCCGAGCACGTCGCGAGTTTCTTCCACGGGTTTGATGAGAGCGGGAACTGAGCCATGCACGATCTCGAACTGACTGAAGAACAAGTGATGATCCGCGACATGGCCCGGGACTTTGCCCGTGGCGAAATCGCGCCCCATGCGCAAGCCTGGGAAAAGGCCGGCTGGATCGACGACGCGCTGGTAGCGAAGATGGGCGAACTGGGCCTGCTGGGCATGGTGGTGCCCGAGGAATGGGGCGGCACTTACGTCGATTACGTGGCGTACGCCTTGGCCGTGGAAGAGATTTCTGCCGGCGACGGCGCGACCGGCGCGTTCATGAGCATCCACAACTCGGTGGGCTGCGGCCCGGTAATGAACTACGGCAGCGAAGAGCAGAAACAGACCTGGCTGGCCGATCTCGCCAGCGGTCAGGTAATCGGCTGTTTCTGCCTGACCGAACCGCAGGCCGGCTCCGAAGCGCACAACCTGCGCACCCGCGCCGAACTGCGCGACGGCCAGTGGGTGATCAACGGCGCCAAGCAATTCGTCAGCAATGGCAAACGGGCGAAACTGGCGATCGTGTTTGCGGTGACCGACCCGGATCTGGGCAAGAAAGGCATTTCCGCGTTCCTGGTGCCCACCGCTACTGCGGGTTTCATCGTCGATCGTACCGAACACAAAATGGGTATCCGCGCCTCCGACACCTGTGCGGTGACGCTGAACAACTGCAGCATTCCCCAGGCCAACCTGCTCGGCGAGCGCGGCAAGGGCCTGGCGATTGCCCTGTCCAACCTCGAAGGCGGACGTATCGGCATCGCCGCGCAAGCCTTGGGCATCGCCCGGGCGGCGTTCGACGCGGCGCTGGTGTATTCCCGTGATCGCATCCAGTTCGGCAAGCCGATCAACGAACACCAGAGCATCGCCAACCTGCTGGCCGACATGCACATGCAAATCAACGCGGCGCGCTTGATGATCCTGCACGCGGCGCGCCTGCGCACGGCGGGCAAACCGTGTCTGTCGGAGGCTTCACAGGCCAAACTGTTCGCGTCGGAAATGGCCGAAAAGGTCTGCTCCTCGGCGATTCAGATTCATGGCGGGTATGGGTATCTGGAGGATTATCCGGTCGAGAAGTACTACCGCGATGCGCGGATTACCCAGATCTACGAAGGCTCGAGCGAGATTCAGCGGATGGTGATTGCGCGTGAGCTGAAGAACTACCAGCTCTAAAAGCATCGCGAGCAGGCTCACTCCTACATTGGATCTGTGTCGTACACAAATCTCCTGTAGGAGTGAGCCTGCTCGCGATGAGGTCAGCCCAGGCGCTGCTTTATTTGCCCTGAAACTCCGGCGCCCGTTTGGCCACAAACGCCGCCATGCCTTCCTTCTGATCCTGCGTGGCAAACGCCGCATGGAACACCCGGCGTTCAAAGCGCACGCCTTCAGTCAGGTTGACCTCAAAGGCGCGGTTGACGCTTTCCTTGACCATCATGGCAATCGGCAGCGATTTACTGGCGATCACGGCGGCGACTTTCAGCGCTTCGTCCAGCAACTCATCGCTCGGCACGATCCGCGCAACGATGCCGCAACGCTCGGCTTCGACTGCATCGATCAGGCGCCCGCTCAGGCACATCTCCATGGCCTTGGCCTTGCCCACAGCGCGGGTCAGGCGTTGGGTGCCGCCCATGCCCGGCAGCACGCCGAGGTTGATTTCCGGTTGACCGAATTTGGCATTGTCGCCGGCCAGAATGAAGTCGCACATCAACGCCAGTTCACAGCCGCCACCGAGGGCGAAGCCATTGACCGCCGCGATGATCGGCTTGCGTCGGTTGGCCACGCGGTCGCTGTCGCTGAACAGATCATCCATGTAGATCTGCGGGTAGGTCAGCTCGGCCATTTCCTTGATGTCGGCACCGGCGGCGAAGGCTTTTTTCGAGCCGGTAATGACGATGCAACCGATGTTCGCATCCGCTTCCAGGCCATCGAGGGCGTGGTTCACTTCGCTGACCAGTTGCGCGTTCAGGGCGTTCAGCGCCTGCGGGCGGTTCAGGGTGATCAGGCCGACGCGGCCGTGGTTTTCCAGCAGAATCGTTTCGTAAGTCATGGGCAAGATTCCTTGTCAGAGATTGCGCGAAATAACCATGCGCTGAATGTCGCTGGTGCCTTCGTAGATCTGGCAGACGCGCACGTCGCGGTAGATCCGTTCCAGCGGGAAGTCATTGAGATAACCGTAACCGCCCAGCGTCTGCAACGCCATCGAGCAGACCTTCTCGGCCATTTCCGAGGCGAACAGTTTGGCCATCGAGGCCTCGACCAGCGCGGGTTGACCGCTGTCACGCAGGGCGGCGGCGTAATGCACCATTTGCCGGGCGACGGCGATCTGCGTCGCCATGTCGGCAAGGCGGAAGGCCACGGCCTGGTGCTCGATGATCGGTTTGCCAAAGGTGTCGCGCTCACGGGCGTAATCGCGGGCCGCTTCAAACGCAGCGCGGGCCATGCCCACCGATTGCGAGGCGATACCAACCCGTCCGCCTTCAAGGTTGGCCAGGGCGATCCTGTAGCCTTCGCCCTCTTCGCCCAAGCGGTTGGCGACCGGCACTTTCACGTCTTCAAAGAGGATCTGGCAGGTGTCCGAGGCGTGCTGGCCGAGTTTGTCTTCGACCCGAGCGACTTTGTAGCCCGGCGAATCGGTGGGCACGATGAACGCGGTAATGCCACGTTTGCCGGCGCTCGGGTCGGTCACCGCAAACACAATCACGATCCCGGCGTTCTGCCCGGAGGTGATGAATTGCTTGCAGCCATTGAGCACGTAGTGATCGCCTTCCAGGCGTGCGCGGGTTTTCAGGCTGCTGGCGTCAGATCCGGCCTGTGGCTCGGTCAAGGCGAAAGCCCCGAGCATGACACCGCTGGCCAGTGGCTTGAGGAAACGTTCGCGTTGGTCGTCGTTGCCGAACTTGAGGATCGGCACGCACCCCACCGAATTGTGCACGCTCATGATGGTCGAGCAGGCACCGTCGCCGGCGGCGATTTCTTCCAGGGCCATGGCATAGGCCAGGTAACCGGTGTCACAGCCGCCCCACTGCTCCGGAACCAGCATGCCGAAAAAGCCCAGCCCGGCCATCTCGCCGATGGCTTCCTTGGGGAAACGGTGCTCGCGATCCCACTCGGCGGCGAACGGCTTCAGCCGTTCCTCGGCGAACTGCCGGGCCATATCGCGGATCTGGGTTTGGTCTTCGTTGGGAATCATGGTGAATCCTTAAATTAAGTCGCACCGCATACCCTTTGTAGGAGTGAGCCTGCTCGCGATGGCGGTGTGTCATAGACATAAATGTTGACTGACACGACGCTATCGCGAGCAGGCTCACTCCTACAGGGGGATTGCGTGGATCAATAGACGCATTCCACGGCCATGGCCGTGGCTTCACCGCCGCCGATGCAGATTGCCGCAATCCCGCGTTTCAGGCCTTTCTGGCGCAGGGCCGAGAGCAAGGTCACCAGAATTCGCGCACCCGAGGCGCCGATCGGATGGCCCAGCGCGCAGGCGCCGCCATGCACGTTGAGTTTGTCGTGGGGGATTTCCAGATGGCTCATCGCGGCCATCGCCACCACGGCGAACGCTTCGTTGATCTCAAACAGATCGACCTGATCGAGCGCCCAGCCGGTCTTTTTCACCAGTTTCTTGATTGCGCCAATCGGCGCCACCGGGAACAGGCCCGGGGTGTCGGCAAACGCCGAGTGACCATGAATCACCGCCAGCGGCTTCAGGCCGAGTTTGTGTGCCTGCGACTGGCGCATCAGCACCAGTGCCGCCGCGCCGTCGGAGATCGAGCTGGAGTTGGCCGCCGTCACGGTACCGCCTTCGCGGAACGCCGGTTTCAGCGAAGCAACCTTGTCCAGCTTGGCTTTCGGCGGCTGCTCGTCGTTGCTGATCAGCAGTTGTTCCTTGCCGACGGTCACCGTCAGCGGCACGATCTCGGCCTTGAAGCTGCCGTCCTTGATCGCCTGCTGGGCGCGGGTGGTCGAGGCGATGGCAAAGGCGTCCTGCGCTTCGCGGCTGAAGTCGTTGGTTTCGGCACAGTCTTCGGCGAAGGTGCCCATCAGGCGACCCTTGTCGTAGGCGTCTTCGAGGCCGTCGAGGAACATCGAGTCGAGCACTCGGCCATGGCCCATGCGGTAACCGGCGCGGGCACGGTCCAGCAGGTACGGCGAGTTGGACATGCTTTCCATGCCGCCGGCGATCACCACATCGGCACTGCCTGCGATCAGCATGTCGTGGGCAAGAATGGTGGTTTCCATGCCCGAACCGCACATCTTGTTGACTGTCGTGCAACGGGTGGATTTGTCCAGCCCGGCGCCGAGTGCCGCTTGCCGCGCCGGGGCCTGACCGAGGCCTGCCGGCAATACGCAACCGAACAGCACTTCGTCGACCGCGTCGCTGGCAACCCCGGCGCGTTCCACTGCAGCCTTGATCGCGGCAGCGCCGAGTTGTGGTGCAGTGAGGCTTTTCAGTTCGCCCTGAAAACCGCCCATCGGGGTGCGGACGGCGCTGACAATAACAATCGGATCGTTGGAAATAGTCATGAAAAATCCTCCTTACTTGGCGGCCATGCGCAAGGCGCCGTCGAGACGGATCACCTCACCGTTGAGCATGCTGTTTTCGATGATATGCCGAACCAGCGCGGCGTACTCGGCCGGTTTGCCCAGGCGCGGCGGGAACGGCACGCCGGCAGCCAGCGACTCACGGACTTCCGGGGTCATGCCGGCCATCATCGGGGTTTCGAAAATGCCCGGGGCGATGGTCATCACGCGGATGCCGAAGCGCGCCAGTTCACGGGCGGCCGGCAGGGTCAGGCTGGCGATTGCGCCTTTGGAGGCGGAATACGCCGCCTGGCCGATCTGGCCGTCGAACGCCGCCACCGACGCGGTGTTGATGATCACCCCGCGCTCGCCATCGGCATTCGCTTCGCTCTCGGCGATGGCCGCCGCTGCCAGGCGCAGCATATTGAAGCTGCCGATCAGATTGACGTTGATCACCTGAGCAAAACTGGACAATGCATGCGGGCCGTTTTTGCCGAGGATCTTCTCGCCCCGGACGACGCCGGCGCAGTTGACCAGGCCGTTGAGGCTGCCAAAGGCTTTGACAGTCGCCTGCACCGCGGCCTCGGCGGCAGCTTCATTGCTGATATCGGCCACCACACTGTGCGCGCCAAGGCGCTGGGCCTGGGCGGCAACGGCTTCGGCGTTCATGTCCACCAGCATCACTTTGGCGCCGGCGTTGACCAGCAGTTCAGCGGTCGCCGCACCCAGGCCGGACGCGCCGCCAGTGACGATAAAAACCTTGTTCTCGATCTGCATGACTGACTTCCTGATTCAAGCTGAAACGTTGTGCGCCGCGGCCTCTTGAGCCTTGGCGATTTCCTGGTTGCGCAAGATAAAGCGCTGCAATTTGCCGCTTGGGGTTTTCGGCAATTCGCTGACAAATTCGATTTCACGCGGGTATGAATGTGCGGCCAGACGCTTGCGCACGTGTTGCCGCAACTCTTCGGCCAGCGCGGGTTCCGCGCGGTATTGCGGGTTGAGCACGACGAAGGCTTTGACCAGTTCGGTGCGCTCCGGGTCCGGTTTGCCGACCACTGCTGCTTCGACCACGGCCGGGTGCTCGATCAGCGCGCTTTCGACGTCGAACGGGCCGACGCGATAGCCCGACGTGGTGATCACGTCATCGCTGCGACCGACGAAGCTGATGCTGCCGTCGGGGTTCCATTCCACGGTGTCGCCGCTCAGGTAATAGTTGCCGACGAAGGCCTTGGTCGGCACGCCTTCGTAGCCGCCGAACCAGCACATCGGCGATTGCGGGCGGTCGATGGCGAGGATCCCCGGCTGGCCAACGCCGAGTTCGTTGTAGTGCTCGTCGAGCACCACGATGCGATGGCCCGGCGAGGCGAAACCGGCGGCGCCGAGGTGGATCGGGTGTTCCAGACCGTGGTGGTTGCACAGGACCATGCCCAGTTCGGTCTGACCGTAGTGATCGTGAATGACCACGCCAAGGTTGTCGGCGAACCAGCGGATCACCTCCGGGTTCAGCGGCTCACCGGCGCTGCTGACGATGCGCAGCTTGCCCTTGATCGACTTGGCGAATTCGTTGCCGCCGGCTATCAACAGGCGATACGCGGTCGGCGAGCCGGTAAGGTTGGTGATGCCGTATTTGTTGATCACCCGGCAGGTGCTTTCGAGGGTGAACGGACCATCGTAAAAGGTGATCGGATGCCCCATCGCCATCGGCCCGGTGACGCCGAAATAAATGCCGTAGGCCCAGCCCGGATCGGCGACGTTCCAGAACGCGTCTTCGGGGCGCAGATCCACCGCGTCGCGGGTGTAGCTCTGGAACGCGACGATGGCTTTGAGCGGCACCGACAGCGCTTTCGACGGGCCGGTGGTGCCCGAGGTGAACATCAACAGGAACGGGTCTTCGCCCGTCAGCAGGACCGGTTCGCAGACATTGGAATAGTTGGCCAGCTCGGCCCAGAAACTGAAATCGCCACGAACGATGCCCTGCCCTTTGGCGCCGCCGACGGTGACCACGGTCGGGCAATCGGCGACTTCGGCGAGTTTCGGCCGGTTGGTCGCGTCGGTGACCACCACTTTGGCGCCGGAACTGTTCAGGCGATGTTCGATCGCCTTGGGACCAAACGCGGTGAACAGTGGTTGATACACCGCGCCAATGCGCCAGGTGGCGAACACGGTGACAAGCAATTCGATGTTGCGCGGCAGCAGGCCGGCGACCTTGTCGCCCTTCTGCACACCCTGGGCGAGCAGGAAATTGGCGAAGCGTGCAGCTTTGTCCTGCAAGTCGCTGAAGGTGTACGTCGCACTGGCGCCGTCGCGGCCCTCCCAGAACAGCGCGATGCGCCCCGGCAAAGCGTGACGGTCGCAACATTCGACGCAGGCGTTGAGCGCCTCCAGCGAGCCGCTCAGCGCAGCGTCCACGGTGTGCTGATAGTTGAACTGTTCGGTGGCAGACAAGTAATCGCGCATTGCCAGAATCCCTCTGTGTTTTTATTAGGCTGGGAACCGTAAACAACACAGGGATAGTCGCGCTGCGGCGCGGAGGCGGCAATGGTCAAAGCCATCAAGTTGGATGACTGGTTTGGCCAAGATTCCAGAGATGCGCTGCCTGGACTGGCGCCTTCGGGAGCAAGCCCCTTCCCACAGGGAATTGCATTTCAAATGGGGGATCACCTGTGACTGACGGGCAAGCTGCAATCACAGGGAGCATGCATTTCAAAGGTGGGATCACCTGTGACTGCCGGGCAAGCTGCAATCACAGGGAGCATGCATTTCAGAGGTGGGATCACCTGTGACTGCCAGGCAAGTTGCAA
>NZ_NQYG01000016.1:0-8589 GCF_002878485.1 Pseudomonas sp. AD21 | reverse complement strand
TGCAATCACAGGGAGCATGCATTTCAGAGGTGGGATCACCTGTGACTGCCAGGCAAGTTGCAATCACAGGCAGCATACATTTCAAAGGTGGGATCACCTGTGACTGCCGGGCAAGCTGCAATCACAGGGAGCATGCATTTCAGAGGTGGGATCACCTGTGACTGCCGGGCAAGCTGCAATCACGGGAAGAATGCATTTCAAATGTGGGAGGGGGCTTGCTCCCGAAGAGGCCCGATCAGGCTGCAAACCATCCGGATCAGACGGCTTCGTTGAGGATCAAGGTGCGGTAATGCCCTGGATTCGACCCCGACCACTTGCGAAACGCCTTGTAGAACGAACTCGCATCGGCAAACCCCAGCCGCGTCGCGATCTCGACGAAACTGATCGACGGTTCCGCCAGCCAGATGATCGCCAGTTCCTTGCGCACGCTGTCCTTGAGGCCTTGATAGGTCTGCCCTTCTTCCGACAAACGCCGGCGCAGGGTCGAGGCGGACATGCACAGCTGTTGCGCCAGAACCTCGGTTTCCGGCCACTGCTCGGCGGGCAACTGCCGCAGATCCTGCTTGATCCGGCTGGCAAGGCTCTCCGGGTCGCGGTACTTCACCAGAATGTTGGCCGGCGCGTGGGCCAGAAAACGCTTCAGCTCTTCGGCCGTGCGTTTGATCGGCAGGTCGAGGCAGTCTGCGGCAAAGATCATCCGCGTGCGTGGGCGGTCGAAACGCAGGTTTTCCGAGAACATCACCCGGTAGTCGTCGCAGAAGTCCGGCTCGGCGCAGCGCAGTTCGATCGCCAGAATCGGAATCCGCCGCCCGGCCAGCCAGCAGGCCACGCCGTGGACAATCATCCAGTAGGTGAAATAGGTGAAGGCGCGGCGCGGTTCGGGGTCGTCTTCGAGCAGGACGATTTCCGCCAGACTTTGCTGGTGCAGCAGTTGCGCCGGCATTTTTTCCAGCATCAACGAGAGGAAATTCAGGCCGGTGCTCAAACCAGCGGCCAGGGTCGGTTGCGCCATGGCGCTGCGGCAGAGGAATTCGAGGCTGCCAGATTTGAGCTGACGCGGGTCCATGCCGAAGAACTCGTCATCGCCGCGCCGCGCCAGCAGTCGCCAGAGTCTGGCGTATTGCGAGGCAGGCACCCGCCCCTGTTCGCTGTGCAGCAGGGCCGGAGCAATCCCGACCTTGTTCAAGACTTCATCCGTGGCCACGCCCGGGGCACAACTTTGCAGCAGCGCTTCACGCACCAGTTGAACGGCAATGGTGTCTTTTTCCGACATGGAGCGAGGCAGACCTTGTTGTTTTCGGGTGACGGGCATCTTAACGCAGGATTCGGACTCAGCACGAATCCCCACAATTGGATCTGAGCAAGGCAAAGACAGGTGCCGTTCAGCGAGTGTTCAGGTAAATGTCAACCATCCCCATTTGGGAATGAGTGTCATTATGTTACAACTTAGCCACCTATCTAAATCACTCGTGGTTGCCGCAATGCTCGTTCCTTTTCTGATCATGCTGCGTGAAGGCATTGAAGCCGCCCTGATCGTTGGCATCATCGCCAGCTACCTGCAACAGACCGGCCGTGGTCAATGGATGCCGGCGGTGTGGATCGGCGTGTTTCTCGCCGCCGCGCTGGCACTGCTGGTCGGCGGTGGCCTGGAATTGGTCAGCGCCGAATTCCCGCAAAAACAGCAGGAATTGTTCGAAGGCGTGGTCGGTCTGGTCGCCGTCGGCATTCTCAGTTCCATGGTGTTCTGGATGCGCAAGGTCGCGCGTTCGATCAAGCATTCGCTGCAGGCGTCGCTGGATCACGCCCTGACGTCTTCAAAGCATCAGGTAATCGCGCTGATCGCCATGGTGTTCTTCGCCGTCGCGCGCGAAGGCCTGGAAACCGTGTTCTTCCTGCTCGCGGTGTTCCAGCAGAGCGAAGGCCCGGGCGCGCCGGTCGGTGCCCTGCTCGGCCTGGTGCTGGCAATCGTCGTCGGCTTCCTGATCTACAGCGGCAGCATGCGCCTGAACCTGTCGGCGTTTTTCAAGTGGACCGGGCTGTTCATCCTCGTGGTCGCCGCCGGGATCCTCGCCAACTCGGTGCAGGCCCTGCATGAAGCGGGCCTCTGGAATCACCTGCAAACCGTGCTGTTCGACTTCAGCGCGACGCTGCCGATGGATGGCCCGCTGGGCTCGGTGCTGGCCGGCATGTTCGGCTATCAGGATGCGCCGACCGTCAGCACCCTCGGCGCGTATCTGCTCTATCTGGTGGTGGCGCTGGTGATGTTTTTCTTCCCGGCCGCGCCTGCTACGCCCAAGCCTGCCAATTCGTCTTCCGCTTCCAGCCAATAAGGGCACTCATGTCAAAGCCTAATACTCCTCAGGCCTCCCCTCCCCACGCCCTGCGCTGGGCGGTGGCCGGCTCGGTGGTCGTGATGATCGCTGCCGGTGGCTTGTTTTACTACGCCTCGAAAATGGCCGCGGCCAAGCGTCAGCACAACCATGACGAAGTGGTGGTCAACATCAACGCCCACAGCTGTGATCCGAACGAGCTGAGCGTACCGGCGGGCCGCGCCAGTTTCCGCATCGTCAACCGTTCCGACCGCGCGGTGGAATGGGAAATCCTCGACGGCGTGCTGGTGATCGAAGAGCGCGAGAACATTGCCCCGGGCCTGAGCCAGGTGATCAACGCCAACCTGCAACCGGGCGACTACGCCATCACCTGCGGGCTGTTGAGCAACCCACGTGGCGTGCTCCACGTGACGCCAACCGCATCTTCCGATGCCGCCGCCAAGGCCAAACCGTCGATGGTCGCCTTCGTCGGGCCGCTGTCGGAGTTCCGTGTCTACCTCGCCAGCCAGGGCAGCGCGCTGATCAAAGCGGTGACCGCGCTGAATCAGGCGATTGAAAGCGCTGACCTGAGCCAGGCGCAGGCTTTGTACCTGCCGGCGCGTGCCGCCTATCAGCGCCTGGCCCCGGCGGCGCAACGCCTGGCGGAACTGGACAACAGCATCAATGCCCGCGCTGATTATTTCGAAAGACGCGAGCAGGACCCGGCCTTCGTCGGTTTCCACCGCATTGAATACGCGCTATTCCAGCAACGCAGCCTCGATGGTTTGAACCCGGTCGCCGAGCGCCTTCTGGCCGACGTCACCACGCTCAAACAGCAACTGCTGGCCCAGTCCCTGCCGCCGGAACAGTTGGTCAACATCGTGGTGCGCAACCTCAACACCCTGGCTGACGTGCGCGCCGCCAGTGGTGAAGAAGAACGCTACAGCCACGGCGACCTCAACGGTTTTGCCGGCAACCTGCAAACCGCACACAAGGTCGTCGAGTTGCTGCGGCCGATGCTGACTAAGTCGGCGCCGGATCTGCTGCCGAAAATCGATGCTGCGCTGAGCGATTTCGACAACGTATTGAACAGCTTCAAGGTCAAGGACGGCTACGCCACTTACGACACGGTCAGCGGCGAACAACGCAAACAGATCGCCGACAAGGCCAAGGCACTCGCCGACGCTCTGGATGGCATCGATCCCGCCCTCGGCCTCTCCGGCCTGTAAGCAGAAGACGAATACCGATGAAAGATTTGCAAAACCTCGATCTGCAACGTCGCCGCCTCCTGATGGGCATGGGTGTCGCCGGTGTGGCACTGGCCGGTTCGGCCCTGAGCTGCCCGGCGATGGCCGCAGCACCGGCGCAAGTCACCGAAGCGCCGAGCAGCGATAAAACTGAAGACCGTCATGACTTCCACGGCGCGCACCAGACCGGCATCGTTACTCCGCGCCCGGCGTCCGGCATGTTCGTTTCGTTCGACGTGCTGGCCAGCGATCGCGAAGACCTCGAACGGCTGTTCCGCACCCTCAACGAGCGCATCGCGTTCCTGATGAAGGGCGGCCCTGTAGCGCATATCGACCCGAAACTGCCGCCACCGGACTCCGGCATCCTCGGCCCGGTCGTGACCCCGGACAACCTGACCATCACCGTGTCGGTGGGCGAATCGCTGTTCGATGAACGCTTCGGCCTGGCCGCCGCCAAACCGAAACGCCTGCAACGCATGATCGGTTTCCCCAACGATGCGCTGGAGGCTGATTGCTGCCACGGCGACCTGAGCCTGCAGTTCTGCTCGAACACCGCCGACACCAACATTCACGCCCTGCGCGACATCGTGAAAAACCTGCCGGACCTGCTGCTGGTGCGCTGGAAACAGGAAGGCAGCGTGCCACCGCAAGCCCCGGCCAAACCGGGGGTGCCGGCGCAATCGGCGCGCAACTTCCTCGGTTTCCGCGACGGCTCGGCCAACCCCGATTCCAACGACGCCAAGGCGATGGACAAGCTTGTCTGGGTGCAACCGGGCAGCGATGAGCCGGCCTGGGCTGCGCACGGCAGCTATCAAGCGGTGCGGATCATCCGCAACTTCGTCGAGCGCTGGGACCGTACGCCGTTGCAGGAACAAGAAAGCATCATCGGTCGGGTCAAGACCACGGGGGCACCGATGGGCGCACAACACGAGACCGAAGTCCCGGATTACAGCAAGGACCCGCAAGGCAAGCTGACCAAGCTCGACGCACACATCCGCCTCGCCAACCCGCGCACCGCCGCGAGCCAGGCCAACCTGATCCTGCGCCGGCCGTTCAACTACTCCAACGGCGTGAACAAGAACGGCCAGCTCGACATGGGCCTGCTGTTCATCTGCTACCAGGCCGACCTGGAAAAAGGCTTCATCACCGTGCAGACCCGGCTCAATGGCGAGCCGCTTGAGGAATACCTCAAACCGGTCGGCGGCGGTTACTTCTTCACCCTGCCGGGTGTCACCGGCGACAAGGATTTCATCGGTCGCTCGCTGCTCAACGCCACACAACCCAAAACAGCTGCCTAACCATAAAAACCCTCGGAGCCGCTCCATGAAAAAGTCGCCACTCGCGTTATTGCTGACCCTCGGTTTGCTCAACACCCCGCTGTCGGCGTTCGCCGCGACAGCGCCTCTGGATCTGGTCGGGCCGGTGTCGGACTACAAGATCTACGTTACCGAGCAACTGGATGAGCTGGGCAGCCACACCAAACAATTCACCGACGCCGTGAAAAAAGGTGATCTGGCCACCGCGCAAAAGCTCTACGCACCGACCCGCGTCTACTACGAGTCGATCGAGCCGATTGCCGAGCTGTTCAGTGACCTCGATGCGTCCATCGATTCGCGCGTCGACGATCACGAAAAAGGCGTGAAGGCCGAAGACTTCACCGGCTTCCACCGCATCGAATACTCGCTGTTCTCGGAGAAGAGCACCGAAGGCCTCGGCGCCCTGGCAGACAAGCTGAACAGCGACGTCAAAGACCTGCAGACCCGCGTTGCCGGCCTGACCTTCCCGCCGGAGAAAGTCGTCGGTGGTGCGGCCGCATTGCTGGAAGAAGTTGCCGCGACCAAGATCTCCGGTGAAGAAGACCGCTACAGCCACACCGACCTGTACGACTTCCAGGGCAACATCGACGGGGCGAAGAAAATCGTCGACCTGTTCCGGCCGCAGATCGAGAAGCAGGACAAGGCGTTCGTCGCCAAAGTGGACAAGAACTTCGCCACCGTGGACAAGATCCTCGCCAAGTACAAGACCAGGGACGGTGGTTTCGAGACGTATGACAAAGTCAAAGAGAATGATCGCAAGGCGCTGGTTGGCCCGGTCAATACCTTGGCCGAAGACCTGTCCACATTGCGTGGCAAGCTGGGTCTGAACTGATTGATGTAGAGACTTTCAGGACCTCATCGCGAGCAGGCTCACTCCTACAGTTGGAATGCATTCCCCTGTAGGAGTGAGCCTGCTCGCGATAGCGTTTTTAGCCGTCCTGAATGACTTGAGGTTTACAGGATTCGGTAAAGCAACCGCTCGATCCGCACCCGGCTTACCCGTTTGAGAAACTTCGCCACCCCCGCCGGGTACTCCGGCAAGGTCTCCAGGCTCTGGAAGCTGGCAATCCGCGTGGTATTGCGGAAAATCGCTTCCTGCTCCTTCGCCCGTGGCTGCAGCCACTCGCCTTGCGGGTCGTCGATCAGCAGCGCGTTTTCCAGATCCAGGCGGAACGCCCGCGGATTGAGGTTGTTGCCGGTCAGCAGCGTATAACGCTGGTCGACCCACATGCCCTTGAGGTGATAACTGTTGTCGCCGTCACGCCACAAGTGCAGGTTCAACTGGCCATTGTCGATGTTGCGCTGATGACGCTTGGCGAAGCGGCGCAGGCTGATTTCGTACAGGTAAGGCAACGCCGCGATCACCTTGAACGGCTCGCTCGGCGGAATGTAGAAATCGTTTGCGGTCTTGTCGCCGACCACGATGTCGATCTTCACGCCACGGGCCAGCGCGCGGTTGACCTCACGGATGATCGGCAGCGGCAGGTTGAAGTACGGCGTGCAGATGGTCAGCTGCTTTTGCGCACTGGCGATCAGCTCGACAATCACCCGGTTCAACGGGTTGTTCTTGCCCACCCCCAGCAGCGGACTCACCGACAGGCCGGTATGCGCCGTGCTGCCGGCACTGGTGTCGTAGGTCGCATATTTGAGGCGGCTGCGCAGGTCACCGATGTCGTTGCGCAAGCTGCGGGTGGTCGGCAAGTTCGGCAGGTCAAGGCGATGCACGGCCTTGGATTCAATCAGGCCGTGCTTGATCAGGTGGTGCATCGAGTCCGCCAGTTCGCGGCTGAGCAGCACGTGATAGCGGTCGAAACGGTACTTGTCGAACTTGTGCAGGTACACGTTGTTCAGGCTCGCACCGCTGTAGACCACGCAATCGTCGATCACGAAACCTTTCAAGTGCAGGACGCCGAACAGCTCGCGGGTCTGCACCGGCACGCCGTAGACCGGCACTTCACTCTGGTGAGTGCGGGTCATCTCCTGGTACCACGCCGCGTTGCCCGGCTGCTTGCCGGCACCGATCAGCCCGCGCTGGGCGCGCAGCCAGTCGACCACCACGACAATTTCCAGCGTCGGGCGCTTGAGCTTGGCGGCGTGCAAGGCATCGAGGATTTCCTGACCGGCCTCGTCGTGCTGCAGGTACAGCGCAACAATGTAGATGCGCTGGGTCGCCTCGGCGATTTTCTCCAGCAGGCAACGACGGAACTCGGCAGCGCCAGGCAGAATGGTCACGGCCTCGGCAGTCAGCGGAAAGCTGCGCAGTTTGGGCAGCAAAGAGCGTTTGAAAAGCAACGGCATAGGGCTCGCAATGGGTCGAATCCGAAGAACCCGAGAGCTTACACCATCGCTCGGTTCGGGTCTTGTAACTGTCTGTGATGACGCCTTCGCGAGCAGGCTCACTCCGACAGTTGAAAGGCGATCCCCTGTGGGAGCGAGCTTGCTCGCGAAAGCGGTACGGCAAACACAAAAAATACCCACTTGACCAAGGAGAACGATCGTTCTACTGTTCGCCACATGAACGAATCAACCCGCAACGAAACCCGCGACATCATTCTGGATGTCACCGAAAAGTTGATCTACAAAAGTGGCATCGCGGCCACCGGCATGGATCTACTGGTAAAGACCGCCGGCGTCTCCAGAAAAAGCATCTACCGCTACTTCGCCAACAAGGAGGAACTGACCGTCGCCGCCCTGCAGCGCCGCGACGTGCGCTGGATGCATTGGTACCGCAGCGCGGTCGATCAGGCCGAAACCCCGGCCGATCGCCTGCTCAACCTGTTCACCGTGCTCAAGGGCTGGTTCGCCTCGGAAGGCTTCCGCGGCTGCGCCTTCATCAATACCAGTGGCGAAACCGGTGACCCCGAAGATCCGGTGCGCCAGGTCGCCAAGGACCACAAACAGAAACTGCTCGACTACCTGTGCGAGCTGTGTACCGAACATGGCACCGAAGATCCGCAATTGCTGGCCAGACAGTTGCTGATCCTGATTGACGGCGCCATTACCGTAGCGCTTGTTATGGGTGATCACAGTGCCGCTGATAATGCGCAATGCATGGCGCGTAAGTTATTGGACCTGTAACGCCTTATATAAGCCTGACCGTTGTTTAATCGTCAATTAGATCGGGAGACTGAAAATGTCGACTGCTGCCCAAGTGCGTCCGCCTTTACCGCCGTTCAACCGTGAATCGGCCATTGAAAAAGTGCGTCTGGCCGAAGACGGCTGGAACTCCCGCGATCCGGAAAAGGTATCGCTGGCGTATACCCTGGACACCCAGTGGCGTAACCGCGCCGAGTTCGCCCACAATCGTGAAGAAGCCAAGGCCTTCCTGACCCGTAAATGGGCGAAAGAACTGGACTACCGCTTGATCAAGGAGCTCTGGGCTTACTCGGATACGCGCATTGCCGTGCGCTACGCCTATGAATGGCACGACGATTCGGGCAACTGGTTCCGCTCTTATGGCAATGAAAACTGGGAGTTCGATGAGCACGGCCTGATGTTCCAGCGTTATGCCTGCATCAACGACATGCCGATCAAGGAAAGCGAGCGCAAGTTCCACTGGCCGCTGGGGCGGCGCCCGGATGATCATCCGGGCCTGTCCGACCTCGGCCTGTAAATTCACACAGATCGAAAATGTGGGAGCGGGCTTGCTCGCGAAGGCGGTGTATCAGCGACATGAATATTGACTGACACAACGCTTTCGCGAGCAAGCCCGCTCCC